>JAPULM010000396.1 GCA_027294925.1 bacterium | reverse complement strand
CTGATGCGGACATTGTTGAAGTAGACGATGCCGAGGTTGCCGGCGAGGTGGTGCTAGCCGACGATGCCGAATTGGAAGAGGTCGCAGATGTCGAGGAAGGACCTGACGCGGACATCATTGAAGTAGACGATGCCGAGGTAGTCGACGAGGTGGTGCTGGCCGACGATGCCGAGTTGGAGGAGGTTGCAGATGTCGAGGCGTCTGTTGATGAGGATACCATCGCAGCAGACGACTACATGTTGGCAGAAGATGTTGAGGTCATTGAAGCCGACGAAATTTTGGATGAGTCTGACCTTGTCGAAGTGGAGGTGGATGGGGAGGTCAGTGAAGCCGAATTATTAGCTGAGCGATTTGATCAATTGCTCAATCCGAGAGACCGTTTCTACAATGGATACACTCTGATTGAGGGCGGCCAATATGTTATTGGTAGTGTTACGCCTCGACATGATGAACTGATGCAAAAAAAGGTCATTCTGGAAGATTTCTATATAGGACAATATCCGGTTACAAATGCCTTGTTTGAGATTTTCGTTGAGGAAACCGGTTACCGGACAACGGCAGAGGAAGCCGGATTGGGAATGGTGTACCAAGGCCGTTTTCGTAAAACCGTGAATCCTACTACCGGTTCAGTTTCTCTCACCTTGAATCGAAGTTTAAGTTATGAGTCGGTCAAAGGGGCTTGTTGGTTTCAACCATATGGACCGGGTAGCACACTGCATCAAAAACGTAATCATCCGGTGGTTCAAGTCAGCTTCCGAGATGCCATTGCTTTTGCAGCTTGGATCGGTAGAAGCTTGCCGACTGAAAGCCAGTGGGAGGCGGCGACTCGAACCGTGCAAGGCCATGTTTATCCGTGGGGGGATGAGTGGGCACAAGGGGTGTGTAATATTGATGAAAGTTATATTGCCGACACCACGCCCGTGGATCAATACAAAGATTTTGCCAATCAACTTGGGCTAGTAGATACGTTAGGAAATGTTATGGAGTGGACCCTGGATGCAGATCAAGAAGCAGACGACAGCATATATCGTACAAGGGTTAACATCGTGAAGGGTGGTAGTTTAATATCTGATTGCCAGGTGCGACTTTGTAGCCGTTTCAAACTGCCCACTGATACTGCATCTAACATACTGGGTTTTCGCTGTGTGGCTCGTTGACAACTGAGAAGCAACTGTCCATTTTTGAGCTTTTACCGCTTCTATACTTTTGTGATATGATGCGGTGTTAGGCAAAGGTGAAAGATCACCATGGATTGTTTTAGTGAGGAGAGGCATCATGTCATTTAAGCTCAACCATTTGCATATAAAAACCCCGGACCCCGGGGTTACCGCTCAGTTTTATGTGGATACGCTCGGAGCTACCATTGTAGCAGAGATTCCCGGTCGTGGAGTCCGTTTGAACCTACACGGCCTAACCATTAATATGACGACTTTTGTCCCGGAACAGGCTCGTGAGCAAGCCTATGGGATGGAGCACATCGCGATTGATACCGATGATTTCGCCGCTACGGTTGAAAAACTTACGGTTAATGGCGCCACCGTAATGGAAGAAATGGTTTCCGGCAGTGGTCGTAAAATTTGTTTTCTCGAAGGACCAGATGGGGTGCAATTTGAAATTCTAGAGATGCAATCGTAGTGCTGCGTATTACCCGTTTGTCACAGCGAGTTCGCGTCCCTGATCCGATGCGGCCCGTACGGTGTCGATGAAGCGATGTAAATTCACCGCGGTGTCAAAATTAATTGCACAGGGCTGTTCGGAGCGGATGGCTTTAGCAAACAAACTGTACATTTGCCCCACGTTAAAAGCTTCGCCGGCCGGCATTGTCGACGGTATATAGGTATAGCTGGACGGTATCTCGATGTCGTGCAGTACATTGTCGCCGGCCTTGGCGCCTTGCAGGGCGACTTTTTCCAATTGCGGGCTATTGGCGCCAGAAACCACCAGGGTTCCTTCACGACCATAAATTTCCATGCGAAAACCACTTCCTGCCCAAGGATTGGCCGCGATGTGAATGGATGCTACCCCACCATTTGCCAATCGACCACTAACGAGAACATTGTCGGGGCCTGTGACGTCCAGCATCGTTTGCGTATCCGTTTCAAGCCATTGCGTCGCCTGGGTAGAAACTACCGAGCTAACGTGGCTAAAATCCCCGACCACATAGCGCAAAGCGTCAATGGTGTGACCAAACGGGATGGTCAATGTGGTGGCTCCGAGACTGTCGTCGCGTTGCCACGTGCGATCAGAAAAGCGTTGTAAGACCCCGCTGCGGATTACGCTAACGTGACATGACATGACGTCTCCCACATAACCGGTTTCGATCAGCTTCTTCATGTACATGATAGCCGGATTAGCTCTGGCTTGTAGTCCTACCATGTTTTGTACCTGTTTAAGGCGCGCTTTCTCAGCCATCTCTTGCGCTTCAGACAGCGTTTGGCCTAACGGCCACTCGGTAAAAACATGTTTGCCCGCATTGATGGCATCGAGTGTCGGTTGATAGTGTGATGGCACACGCAGCACAACGCTAATGGCATCTATGTCAGGATGTTCAAGCATTTTACGGTAATCGTCAAAGGCCAGACGGGCGCCAAATGTCTTGGCTGCTTCGTCGGCGCTATCCTGTCGGGTGGTGCAAACCGCAGTAAGGTCAAAGTCTGGGCTAGCGGCGACTGCCGGTAGATGCGATCGGGGCGCCCAGCCGCGGTGAATATTGGCGCCAATGACGCCTAAACGAATTTTGTCGGATGTCATAAACCTTCCTATAGAAAACGTTCCAGTGGGGTGTATGGTGAAGCTGATTTGGCATATCCTATCATGTTCGTGTAGGGTAAAGATAGATCGACCTTGTGACCATGACAGGAGACCGTATGATCATTATCGACGCGCAAGTACATATTTGGGCCGCTGACACTCCAGAACGGCCCTGGCCTGAATATGGCAAGGGTTACGCGCAGAGAGGCGGTGAGCCGTTTAGTAAGGATGATTTATTACAAGAGATGGATGCTGCCGGGGTAGACCGGGTGGTGATTGTCCCTCCGTCCTGGGAAGGTGAGCGCAACGATTTAGCGCTTGAGGCTGCTGCTTTACATCCCGATCGCTTTGCCATTATGGGGCGGCTGGGCATTGAGCGGCCGGAGAGCCGGGAGCTTATCGCCACCTGGAAGGAGCAGCCGGGCATGCTTGGCGTGCGTCTGACTCTGACGCGCGAACACCACCGTGGCTGGCTATCTGACGGCACTGCTGATTGGTTCTGGGCAGCGGCACAACGTTACGACATCCCGGTGATGGCATCAGTCGCCGGATCGATTCCAATGATTGCCGAAATTGTGGCTCGCTACCCAGGATTGCGTTTGGTGATTGACCACCTTGGCTTGCCGGGTAGCACTCGTGACGCAGAGTTTGGTGCCGCCCTGGAGCCCTTATTTTTATTGGCCCCATTCCCTAATGTCGCTGTGAAGGTTTCAGCCTTGCCGTGTTATGTGACGGAAGCGTACCCGTTTCGCAGTCTACACCCACATATTCGCCGAGTGGTGGAAACGTTTGGGCCACAACGCGTCTTCTGGGGTACCGATCTCACACGTTTGCCCTGCCCATATCACCAGGCGGTAACCTTGTTTAGCGAAGCTTTGGATTTTCTTTCCGAATCAGACAAAGAATGGATTATGGGGCGTGCGATAGCCGAGTGGTTAAATTGGCCTTTGGCCGTATAATCTGCCGGGCATCAAGGTCAGCGCCATTACGAACGTCGGCGTTCCTTTGAAACCAACGGATTTTACCCTGCAAAACTGGCGGGGTAATGGCTGGACGCGGACTAGGCGGGGGCAAAGACGCCTGCTGATTGCTCACCCTCCACACGGCTAGTGGCAGGGGCATTGGTGGTTTGCCCCACAAATGCGGCATCACGTTGTAACACCGGCATGACACGATCGGCAAATAATCGCATGTTGAGTTCAGACTCCTCGTGTGGCATACCACCAAAGGCGAATTCAGTCACCAGATGGTCCATGCCGGTTAACCGCTGTAATTCGGCGATCTGCTGGATACAATCGTCAGGTGTTCCAACAATCTGAATCTTCACGTAGAAATCGGTCGCTTTCTGGCGGAAATTATCGTCCTTCATTTTGGAGTAGGTCTTGGCCATCTTGCCATAGAACTCGTATCCCTTAACTGAGGCTAGATGCCCATCGGAGAAATGGTAATGATTATCAATCGAGTCCCACTTGCGACTTAGGTATTCGACGGCGCGCTGTTGCGCTTCATCCCGACTTTCGGCAACCGATATGTTGGTTAAAATAATCGGCGGGCGCGGTGTGTGTCCAACACTTTTAGCAATTTCACGATAACGATCAATATCCTCCGCCGCGACCGGCCATTCATTTTGCATGACGACGAGAATGCCAAAGCCGAGTTTAGCCATGATTTCGGAAGACTCGGGACTTACAGACGAAGCGTAGAAGCGGCGCTCCGGATGTGAGATTGGACGTGGACGAATGGAAGTTGTCGGGATGCTAAAAAATTCGCCTTGCCAATCAAAGACCTCATTGGTGAGCGCCTTAACGATGATCTTAGCCGCCTCGGCAAAGCGTGGCCGTGCTTCTTCCATCGGGATGCGGAAGCCTTCGTATTCGACGCTTGCGGCGCCGCGGCCAAAGCCGAATAAGCAACGGCCACCTGAGATGACGTCAAGTAATGCGATTTCCTCGGCGACCCGTACGGGATCATGCCAGGGCAACACGATGACAGCCGTACCAAGTGTGATGCGTTTTGTCCGGCCGGCATAATAGCTCAGTAACTGGGTGGGCGACGGTGACATCGCGTAGCCAGTGAAATGGTGCTCTAGGGCAAACAGCGAATCAAAACCAAGAGGCTCAGCCAAATCACCCAGGGCCATGTGCTCGGCGAACACCGCTGCATCGGAATGCCCTTCTTTGCTCAGTATGTTCAACGCCATTCCAACTTTCACGGTATATCTCCTCAGTACGAAAGGGGCAGCTAGAAGTGAGGCAAACCTGTGCAACCACCTCCACGATGATCATAACGATTGTACCTTGGAACGATACTAAGTCAATGTCAGATCTTCCTGAGGTGTTCCTCCCTGGTGTTCAGCTAATGATTGGTGTATGTTGGCAACTGCGAATGGGCCACACATCGCGTCTAACAGTTGATCAAATTAACCGTTTATCAAACCACCAACTTGGTTATAACGAGAAACGAAGGCGATGAGTAAACAGATGCAGCGAATAACGGTCGTGTTGTTTGTGCTGTCGATCCATGCCTCCCTGCTTCACGCTGCCCCAAGTGCTCCCTTTTACCTCAAAACGTTCGACGTAGAGGTGGAAGTCGAAGAGACAGGTGACCTGTTGATCACCGAAACCCTGGTCTATGTTTTTAGCGGAACGCAATCAAGCCAACGATTACGACGCATCCCGCTGGGTCATGTTGATCGGATTAAGGACGTTCAGGTATATGAAAACGGACGCCGGCTGCGGGTCAAAACAAGCGTCAAAGCGGCGCAATTCTCGATCCGCTGGCGTCATCAACTCAGTAAACCGGGATTGCGGACCTTTGTCGTCCAATACCGTGCCCAAGGGGCGCTGCGCATTGATAATCGACACGACCAAGTGTTGTGGCCGGCGCTGTTTGAACAGCGCGATGTACCAATCGAAGCGGCACAGGTAACGGTACGTGTGCCGCCATCTTTGGCTGGACAGATTCAGCGTTTTACCCACTATGGGGTCCCAGCTCAGGCGTGGCAAGTCGATGACCGCACGGTAACGTTTAGACCGCAGCGTGCGCTGCAAGCCAACGAAGGGCTGACGGTTAAGCTGTATGTGCCACACGGACGGCTCAACTCTAGTGTTCCTGCCTGGCAACGCGGAGAGGAAGCCGTCTACCGTTTACCCGGCATGTTGGGCTATATTGATGCGCTGGTGTTTATTGTGTGCGGCGTTGGCTTGCTTGTCGCTTGGGTGGCCGCGGCTGCACAGAAGCATCAATGGGAGATGGAACGAGCATCACATTATGGTGAGGTAAGACAAATGTCTGTCGTCTATGGCACTGCGCCGCCTACCAGTGGCAAGGCGACTGGGTATGTGCGGCGTTCAGGTGGCACTGGCATGGCCTGACAAATGAGGCATGAGTAAGTCATCAATATTGCGGATCGTATTGAAAGGATGCCTTTTTCGGGCATAAGAGCCAAGATTGGAGGAACGATGCTCAAGCAACGTTTCGTCAACGTTATCGGTAAACACAATTATTTGAGATATATCAAACCTCTCAATGATCTTTACCACAGCGCATGTGTGCCGTTTAAGGGTGATGGGGTAAAGATTATCAAACGTCATCTTATACCCACTGGCGGCACGGTTCTGGATATAGGTGCTAATATTGGGCAATTTAGCGCTTTTGCTGCCCCAATTGTGGGAAAAGGTGGCAAGGTCTACGCTTTTGAACCCGTTGATTCGACTGTGCGTACGTTTAAGCGGATGGTGGCGATACGTCGTTTACATCATGTTCGTTTGGTTCAAACAGCACTGTCAGACAGTGCTGGGATCGCAGACATGAATATCCCCTTAAAGAATGGTTGGAAACCGCAAGTAACCATCGCCCACCTTAGTGATAAGGCCGAGGTTGATATGCGGATTGAATCTGTCCAGCTGCAAACTCTGGATGGGTTTTGTGACACGAGCGCTATTGAACGAGTTGATTTTATTAAATGTGACACCGAAGGACATGAGTTTTTCGTGTTTTCCGGCGGCTTGAAAACGCTGGCAAAGCACAAATCGAGCATTTTTTACGAAATTGAAAAGCCTTACCTCGAACGCTCAAACCTGCCTCCATCGGCAGTTTTTGGGTTGCTCCAAAAACTTGGCTACCAGAGTTATCTCCCCACCGCGCAGGGCGGCCTTGAGCCGGTCGCAGGGTATCAAATGCGGGCAAACTATTTTTTCTTGCACCCCTCGAAAGTGAGTCTTGATTTAGCGCCGCAATCCCCTATCTAAGTACATGTTGAGTTGGAGAATTTGACCTCGGCCCATGTTTCCCACAAGGTTGCCAGGGCAGCATAATCTAGGTCACCCATACCGCTTGATGCGGCGATCTCGTAAGGGGTATGAGATGCTTGGATGGCATACAAGGGGACGCCTAGTTCTTGGGCCATTTCAAGCGCCAAAACGGAATCTTTACGAGCATTTGAAACCGACATGCCGCCCTGGTAATCGGCGGCGAGTATTCGTTCTTGAACGCGATGTGTCAGGGGGCGCAGCAAGCCCTCTTCACGGCGCAGAATGTCGATTAAGGTTTGCATCGGAATTCCCTGTTTGCTGGCCATCGCCCCGGCCTCAATGAGCACCACCATCAGAGCATGCAGCACGGCGTTGATGACGACTTTGGTACCCATCCCGGTTCCGACCGGACCTAGATGCATGACGGTTTCAGACATCGCATCCAAGACGGGATGCGCTTTGGCGTAGTTGGCCTCTGTACCACCGACCAAAAATGTCGTGCTGCCGGCCGCCATACCGGCAACCCCACCAGCAATTGCTGCATCGACAAAACTGACCTTTCTGGCCTGGCACATCTTATCTAGTTCTTGGGCCACTTTCGGGGTGATCGTGCTGGTCTCGATGATCAAGTCCGGTACGGAACGCCCCGCTAGCAGCTCAGCGACGGTCGCCCTCGAAATTTCCGGTTTTGGGAGCGATAAGACTACTGAGCTGACCTGAGAACCTAGAGCGACAATTGAATCGGTAAACTCGATAGGGAGATGGGAAACAACCTGGTGCCGCTCCTGATTGATATCATAACCATACAGAGGTAGCTTCCCTGAGAGGGCTGTGGCCAGGGCAGAGCCTGCATTACCCAATCCGATAATTCCGACTGGCAAAGTCATAGAAAGTGTCCTTTTGGTAGTGTCAGACAAGACCCTTCAACTCAACTATCCGTCATGGTAACATGGTTAAGCACCTAGCAGAAAGATAAAGTTTGCTGTGTCCCCCAGGAGAATAGAAGGTCCATACGATGACTGAAGGCATCTCTTATTGATGCACGGTTTTAGAGGAAGAATGATATGAAGATTACTCAGGTTCGGGTGGTGGCGATGAGCGATCCGGTGCCCAAGGAGCGTCAACATCGGACGGACCTCGGCACCAAAGTCAAGTCAGACTCGGCCATCATTTTTGTCGATACTGACGAAGGCCTTTCAGGTATCGGGGCAGCACTTGGCCCGCCCGCCGTTTTACAGGCCATCGTCGAGCATGTGCTAGGTCCCGAGGTCGTGGGTGAGGACCCCATGTTCTCTGAGCTTATTTATGAAAAGCTATACAACGGCTCGCGTGTCCAGCCGTCTCTGGCTGCCGGTTGGCAACAGCCGGAGCCGTCGCGGCGGCGTGGTATACTAATGGAGGCGATTGCCGGCATCGATATCGCAGTGTGGGACGTGAAAGCGCAGGCGCTAGGGGTACCGGTCTATAAAGCACTTGGTGCGGTGAGGGATAAGATAAGAGCCTATGCCTCAGGTGGTTGGGCACCGGGTGATGAAGCTGAAGAGGAGATGAGCGGTTATGCGGCAAAGGGGTTCAGCGCCGTAAAGATGCGGGTGGTAGGAGGCGACGGATTTTCGATTGACAACACCGTGCGTCGTGTCAAGGCGGCGCGGCGGGGTATCGGTCCTGACGTGGAGCTAATGATTGATGCGCACGGCTCGCTGGATGCCTCGACCGCAATTCGGCTTGCCAAAGAAGTGGAACCATATGACATTGCTTGGTTTGAGGAACCGGTGTCGCCAGACGACCATCATGGACAGGGCTTGGTACGGCAGGCAACCACAATTCCGATTGCCTCGGGAGAGCGCGAATTCACCCGTTACGATTTTCTAGATTTAATGCAGCAAAACGCCCTGGACATCGCCCAGCCGGATGTTGCACGGGCCGGGGGCTTCACTGAAATTAGACGCATCGCGGCGCTTACCTCTGCCCAGCAGATACGTCTGGCGCCGCATGCCTGGGGTAGTGGTGTGTTGTTTGCCGCCTCTATCCATGTTGCCATGGCGGCGGCAAACTGTCATATCTTAGAGGTGAGCCAGGGCTACATGCCGATGATTTGGGACTTGTTTGAAGAGTCTTTCGACATTCGTCCGGATGGCATGGTTTATGCCCCGGAGCGTCCAGGTTTGGGCTTTACCATCCGGCCTGAGGCGATGCAGCGATTTAAGTACCTGCCGGGCTCTGAGTACCAATGGTAGAACCTGTGCAGACATCCATTCCGGGCGCTTTTTCATGGCAAAGACTATGGCAGGGAATCGGCTGGTTAGGGGTATGCGTTGTCGTCATCTTAACCTTAATGCCCAAGCCCCTGGCAATGCCGGGCTTGCTCGATTGGGACAAAGCTCAGCATATGATCGCTTATGGCGGTTTGATGTGGTGGTTCAGACAAGCGTTTACAAGACGTATTCGATGGATTGTTTTTCTGATTGTGCTAGGGGTGGGATTAGAATGCGTTCAAGGTTTGACCGATTATCGCTATTTTGAATATGGTGATATGATTGCCAATGCTTTGGGTGTGATTTGCGGGCTCCTGCTGGCGGCGACACCATTGGGCCGTACGCTTGCCTGGTTAGAACATTGCTTCAACTTAAAGCGTTATGTTTAGTACAGTGTCGAAAAAATGACGCTGCGTTGTGGATCAGCTTTACACCTTGGGCATGATGTCCGAGATAAACATATCGAGCTGCTTGCGCTGCGCCTGCGCTGCCTCGGTAGCGCACGACAACGCCGTTATATCCAAGGTCGGCTATGCGCCGGATGTCGTCCGTAATAGCCACTTGTGACTCAGTTTCCGGCATCACAGGTGCCGTCGGCACCTTGCCTCTCCGAGAAGGAAGGGACACGGTATGGCATTAGAGATGCGAACAATTTGTGAAAAGTGCGGCGTTGAACTTGTTGCGGATGGACAAGCATTCATTTGCAGTTATGAGTGTACATTTTGTCATGCTTGCAGCGAACACATGCAAGGTCAGTGTCCAAATTGTCGTGGTGAACTGGTTCAACGGCCACGGCGCAAATAAGTGCGCTAGTGGTGTGTCCGGTATCATACCCAATAACAGCCGGAGCACAGCTGCTCAAAGCTGGAGACAATATGGTCGTATTAATCGTGATCTTCTTTGTTCAGCTTTGTAGCCTCATATCGCCTCATATCGTAGAAGCCGAATCTATCATCGTCAAGGCAACACCGATTAATCTGGATCCCGATCGTCCACACCGAACTCGGTTTGGCGCCATGACCTTTCTAAATGGGTTTAAGCTCAGTTCGATCGATAAGCGCTTCGGGGGGTTATCCGGCCTGGCGATACAACCGGATGGGTCGGTGTTGTATGTGGTGTCAGATCATGGCCATGCCCTTTCCGTACGCCTTAAGCATGATCAGCAGAGGCGCTTGGTTGGTTTTGGTGACTGGACGATAATGCCACTGAAGACGCCTGGGGGTGGGGTGGTCGGTGGTGAGCTGCAAGATGCCGAAGCCTTGGTGCGAAAGGCAGACGGCTCGTTTCTGGTTGCGTTTGAAGGCCTGCACCGCATCTGGCATTACCCAGACCTGTTGAGTATTCCGCACCCTATTTTGACGCCGCCAGATCTGCAACAGGCGCCACGCAATGGTGGGATTGAAGCAATGGCCATGCTACCTGACGGACGCTTGTTGGTGCTCACCGAGGGTTATAAAAATGCCCACGGCGATTATAAGGGATGGATTATCCATCGTGATCGGTTTTCCCCACTGTCATATGCTCGAACCCGTGGTTTTAAACCGACTGACTTGGCTGTCTTAAAACATGATGTCTTTGTACTAGAGCGCCATTATTTTTCTTTCTTTGGTGCTTCCGTCCGTATCCGTCATCTTGCAGGAAATCATATACAAGCGGGTGCTCACCTACGGGGCCGTGAAGTTCTCCACCTTCAACACCCGTTGACGGTCGATAACTTTGAAGGCATGGCGGTGGAGGATAGCAAGCGCTTCGGGACATTAATTTACCTGATTTCCGATGATAACTTTAGCCCTTTGCAACGGACGTTACTGCTGCAATTTCGACTCGAATCCAGCAGGCCTGAATAAAGAGGATAGAGGATAGGTAAATCAAAGCGCATTTTAGCGCCGGCCCTTGCGGCTCGCAACAAAGCGTGGTGCGGTTTTGCGCGCTCTGGACAGGAGGCTCAGGATGG
>JAPULM010000395.1 GCA_027294925.1 bacterium | reverse complement strand
GTAGTCGGCATGATATATCCTGCCCTGGTCTATTTTGGCGTTAGAGTTATCTCGCTCCGGACCATCGCGCTCTTAATGGGCCTCGCCTTAATCCTCGTTTTTGTTTCGCAACGTCAGCAGAAGCAAAAACATTATCTCCGTTGGGCAACCCTGCTGGGCATAGGTTTATGCATCAGCGGCGCCTTTATGAATCACCCTAAATTTATGCTCTATCTGCCCGTTCTATTTTCCATCAGCTTTTTTATCGCGTTTGCTTATACGCTTCTCTACCCACCAAGCATGATTGAAATCTTTGCCTCTACGGTCATTCCGCAACAATCAGACGAAGAAATCGCCTACTGCCGTCGTGTCACTATCGTATGGGTTGTTTTCTTTATCTTCAACGGAACAATGGCATTGTTCACCGCCTGCTGCGCATCGCTCGGCCTATGGAGTCTATATAATGGCCTCATTTCTTATGTTATCATGGGTGCCCTATTCATTGCGGAATTGTGTTTCCGTTACTGGCGTTTTAGGCAATACGTAGGGTTACGCACTGATTTCATTTTCAAAAAACTGTTCCCGCCTAGACAGTGAAATTGACCCCGCCCTACCCCTCCCATCCTTAAGCCATGGCAAACCCTACCACAAAACCCGTGACAGTATCTTGGCAATCAACGGCGCCAAACGCGGACGCAGTAAGCGTGCGTCGTAATCGCTAAGCCGCCGCTCATTTTCACTCAGACATAAGGCAAGAAAACGACGCGGCGATAGCGCATTGGACAGCGCCTGCTGACCCTTAATCGTAAAATCGCCTTCCCGCCTCACGCCACGCGCCATTTGTAGTCGCTGCCACGCCTGCAAACTGCGCCCCAGGGCGCCACGCCAGACATGCCGTGGGCGTTGCCAAAGCGGCCGCTGGGCCTGGCAATAGGCTTCCCAATTGACAAAAAATAAGATATGACGGGCTTCCTCTTGCATAATCGGCTCGAACACCTCAATGAGCCCCGGCGGAAAAAAGCCGGATTGTCTCGCCAGGATAAATAGGGCAAAGGTAAAAAAGGCGTCAAAGCACTCGCTGTAACCGGTGCACAGAAAGGCCCACTCCGGGTCTGCGGGCGGCTGCGGCTCGGGTAGCGGCGGCATGGCAATGCCATACGCCACCGTCAAATCATGCAAAAGGGTTGCGTGCCGCTGCTCTTCATAGGCTTGTAGCGCAATCGCTCGTTGCAACAGAGAATCGGTCTCAACTGCAGCACGCGCCTGAATGGTGCAAGCCGTCATGCGCTCAGTCGAGACAGCCTGATGCCAGAAGGGTAAGCTGCGCAGCTGGGCTAAGCTTTCGTCATTCAGCTCCGGCCAATGCACGGAGGCCGGATCAAACGGCACATGCGAGTCGATGAAAAACTGGCACATGAGTGCTTTATGGTCTTCCGAACCAATACGTAGGTGTGATGGCATGGTGATCTATCGCCATGGTGAGTACTTCAATCTTATTTATCGTACGGCATTGGAAAATCCAGTGCCGACTCTCTTTCGATCCGAAAAGACACTTCCACCCGGACACGGAACAGGTCAATTCGGTCGTCCTTCATGCGCACGTCAAACGCCGTTGCCGCCGCCCGGGTAATCCCGCGTAGCGTTTTTTGTGCTTCGGCAATCACCTCACGCAGCGCATCCTCCCAGCCATGTGGCGATTCGCCAATCATTTCAACTACTTTCACGACGGATGATGGCTCGCCTTCGGCGTATGCGGTCATGGCAGTTCCTTCCTGTGGCTATCTTTCTTGGCAGCAGGGATCATGGTTCTTGATGCAATGGCAAAAAAAGCGCTCATCAGACACACGCCACATCTTACGAAGCGCTTTACATCGGGTCAAACCTTATTTAGGCCTCAACCTCCTTACACCTTAATCATGACGCTGATCTTTGGCGGGCGCCGATGGTCGTACCGCGGCTGAGGATTCAGATTGTCGCTCCCCCCTGTCTTCGAAAACCGGGTGACGCCAACAAGAAAAAACGGTTATAATAAGGCGCCATGATACATCGCCTGCTAAATGCCCTTATTCTCTTGCCCGACGCCTATCACTATCAGGCTCCGGCTGATCTTGGCCTGTGTGCCGAAGCGGTTACCTTCCCCAATCGGCAAGGGCTTCTTCTCCAAGGTCTGTTGTGCTGGAAAACATCCCAGGAGCCAAGTCCTAGCCTCTGTCCCGACGACCTGCCGGTGATTCTTTTCTGTCCCGGCACGTCCGGCAATTTATCCGCCCACTTGCACTACATTGAACTCCTATGCCGAGCCGGTTTTGCCGTTTTGGGATTTGACTACACCGGCTTTGGACGCAGCGCCGGCATGGCATGGCTCAAAACGCTGCTCACCGACGTCTTGTGCGCCGCTGATTACTTACGCAAGCAACGACACATTGAACGTTTTGGTTTGTTTGGTCTGTCAATCAGTGCCAATGTCGTTCTGCTAGCCGCCACTCTACGGCCCGCCTCGATTGCGGGCGTCGCCGTGGAGGGCATAACGTTACAGACCGAAATCGTCCGGGGCATCTTGACGCACGGCGTCATGGGTCCACGCTACATTCCGAACATTGCCTATGACGGCGTCCCCCAATGCCGCCAGCCGCATGTCTTAAACCCCTTTCACATGCCCAAATGGCTCGCCAATATCGCCGCGCCGCTGGGCATGGCCGGCTATCCATTTCAGGCCAAAGACCCCTTACGATCGGCCACCAGGCTGAAGGACATCCCGGTGTTTTTTATCCATGGGGTTGAGGATCCACTCCTACCCTTTGAGGCCACGCTTGAGGTCTATGACGCCAAACCCGGCGTCAAACGCCTTTGGCTCATGCCTGGTGTTGGCCATGCGCAAGAGGCGGTGTTGGCCAATGACGGTGAATACACCGCCCAGCTGAGCGACTTCTTCCATGACGTACTGTCGAACTCGGCTCATGCCAAAACCCCAACGCTAAGCTGGGAGGTAAGCGCCAATCATGCCGGCCGGCCCATGCTGCAGCTTTATAACAATGGCCCTCCAGGCGCGGTCTTAACAACCTTTATCAGTGACCAAGCGGCAGATTTTACAACGACCTGGGTAGACGATGCGGCCACCCTTCCTATTCCTACCGGGCACCCGTTCCGGCATGTGCACAGTCTCCGGCTATTCGAGGCAGTGCAGGGCAGCCATGCTACTGTACAATGCCTCCTAACCAGCAGAGGACAGCGCTACCAAACCGTGTTCCGACCTTATATTCGAGCCCTAAGCCGACTGCTGCATGAGAGCCGGCTGTCTGAACTCGGCGATTGCCTCAAAACCCTACCGCAATCAAAGCCGGAAGCGCCATTTGATTTTTTTCTCGGCGTCTATTGCATCCAGATCATTCGCCGTAGCAGGAAAAAATTCCCTCACCTCGCCAAAGCAGCCGCAGAGGCGTTTACTTGCTACTGGCCCTACGGCGCCGGCGCTGCGCAAGACGCACCACACAACCTTTGGGGGTTGGCCACGAGCGTGCTGAACAAAGCGGTTAAAACACCCGCAAGCGGACGGACGAACCTTTAATGACGCAACCCCTATCTAGGTGGACAAGAATTCTTGCACGTTTTAGTCCTCACCCCCTAAAACGACCCTCACCCCTGCCCTCTGCCTGGCCAGGGAGAGGGGGGGGATTGATGGCCGGGTACACCCATCAACTCGCGCTATGCACCCTCCTACTCAGTCTCACGACCTGCACGCCACTACCGTCCCCAGCCGACTTAGCGGCCACCGCCACCCGCAATGCCTCTGCAAGAGCGCGCCTCATACACGCCAGAACAACCGGCCTACGCACCTTGGCTGCCGTCCTCAGCGTCGTCTTCTCCCGGCAAGACAGGCATGACACATTCGACCTGATAATCAATTATGACGCGGCGGGGAAAATACGTTATAGCGCCTTTAAGGATCTGATTCTACATATCCAGCCCATCTTTGATCTGATGTTTATCGGCGAGCAGTATCACCTCATCACACATGAGGCAGGCCATACCACGCAACATCAGGGGCGGCAGGCGCAATTCGCGGCCAAACATCCAACCCTACGTCTCTTCTTACTAGTCGGCGAGGCGTTTTTTCTGCCCGGCTATGATGCTTCCGGCCATCCACCAATCGCGCTTAATGCCGCCGGGACGCAATTTGGCAGCCGCTTAAAAAGTGGCTTGCAAGCCACCTGGTTCTGCCGGCCTGACAGATTAGAAATTACCAGTGCCCGGCTTGACGGATATCACGCCTCAACACCGGTGTCGTTGCAGTTGACCTACAGCGCTTACCGTAAGGTCGCGTCCTACCATATACCAGGCCACGTCACCTTGATCGATCCGCAATTGGGCTTTACTACCCAGGCATGGGTCAAACAAGTCGAGATTAATACGCCTCTGGCACCAGGCGTCTTCGATCTGTCATCTTTGCTCCATCAGCCCCCATCCCCACAGCCCCAACCCAAGCAGGCCTGGCATCACCACCAGGCTAGGGGCCAAATTCGTCACGAGGACCTATGATCACACGCTGCTTAGCAGCCATCAACGCCCTGTGCCTATCCCGGCCCTGGCATGTGATAGCATGTGTTGCCGTATTGACCCTGGCGGCGCTGCCACTGATCGTCCATCTACCGCTAGAAGCCGATCTACGCGCCACCCTGCCAGGCGATATGGTACATGCCCTAGAGCGCCATAAGCGTCTCTTCAACACGTCGGACGCGACGTTTCTGGTGGCGCAAAGTGAGACGGGTTCGCAAGCAAAACTTGTCGCCTTTGGTCACCAACTCGCCCAACAGCTCAGCGCGTCGCGCCTGGTGCGGCGCGTCCAGTTTGGCTACGATACCGCTCTCATGCAGTTGTTCAACGATCTCGCCCTCGACTACGCCCCCCTATTTGTCGGTCCAACGTCAATCGATGCTTTCGACCAGCTGCTCACCGCACCAGGTATCCAAGCCCAACTTTATAAAACCCGCCTTAAACTCAGTACCATCGGCGCCGGCATGTACGATCAACGCTTACTGGATGATCCGCTGCAAATCAAACGCTTTGCCTTAAAGCGCTTTGCAACCCTACGCGGTTCTTTTCGCTTTGATGCCTTTTCTCCTCATTTTCTGTCACCGGATGGGAGCGCCCTATTAATCAAAATCGAAGGCCGCTTGCCGGTGGACAACATGGCCGGTGCCAAGGCCACGGTCGCCTTGGTCGAGCAAACGGTGCTGCATGTCCTGTCCCAGCCGGCTTTTCAGGGCCTGACCGTGCAACACACAGGCGGCTACGTTTTTGCCGCCGAAAGCGAACGCATGATCCGGCGCGACCTCATCCGAAGCATCAATCTGGCCATTCTGCTCATCTGTCTGCTTATGCTGTGGACCTTCCGGCGCTGGGGGGTCCTTCTGTACGGACAACTTCCCACCCTGCTGGGCCTCTTTCTCGCTCTGGGCGTCTTTGCCCTACTGCGCCCCAAGCTGAATGCGCTGACGCTCGGCTGCGCAGCGGCTCTGATCGGACTCGGAATTGATTTTACCATTCATCTTCTCACCCAGTATTTTGTCGAACTCGGTAAAGGGCGCAGCACAGCAAGCGCCATGCAGACCGCGATACAGGAAACGGGTGCGAGTCTCGTCATCGCCGGGGCAACAACGATGGCAGCCTTTGCCGCTTTTCTGTTTTCAGAGCAACATTTTCTACGCGATATGGGGCTGCTCGCCGATCTCGGCATTTTCTTTTGCCTGTTGCTCAGCATCATCCTCCTCCCTTCTCTGCTCGTCTGCCTACCACAGGGCAGACAAGCCGTGCTCCCACGGACATTAGGCGTGCCGCGTCTCGTCATGCTCACCCTCCAAGCCCCTGTCTGGGTATTGGCTGTTTCCGTTGTGCTCTGTCTCAGCGCTATCGGAATTCTGCTTTGGCGCCCGCCCGGCTTTGAAACGGATCTGCGCAATATCCACGCCGCTAACTCTCCAGCGTTACAGGTACAACAACAGATCACCACGCTATTCGGCGGCTCCCAGGAGCCCCTATCGCTCCTGCTTGAAGGCGATACGGAAGCCCAGGTGCTGCAGGCAATGCAACGCTTACAACCCAAGCTCAATGATCTCGTGCAACAAGGCATGCTGGCGGCAGTGTCCTCTCTGGGTGCCATCTATCCGTCTACTGACATGCAACAAGCGGTACTCCAACGCCTGCAACAGAAAGACCCGGAGGTTTTAGGGCAGGTTCTCGCCACCGCCCTGGACCAAGCGGGTTTCAAGGTGACGGCTTATGCGCCTTATCTCAAGCGGCTGCAAAACATGCTGGGGTTGCGCACCCCCCTCGATTTGCCACAGCTAAAAGCGCTCGGCTTTACCGCCCTATGGGAATCCTTTCTCGGTCACGATGAAGACGGCGCAGCCGGTCGGGTGATTCTGTTCCCCAAACAGGAACTATGGCGGGCAGCGGACCGGCAGGTGCTTTCTCAGCGTGTGGCAGACCTTCTCAGCACACTTGGACTGCGCGGCACGTTGACTGGACTCTATACGATTTCGTCGGCATCTGCCGCCCGGGTGGGGGCGGATTTTCGCCGTATTACCCTACTTGCACTAGGCTTTACCGCCGCCATCGTTTGGCTTCGCTTTCGTCACCCACGCCGCGTGTTTCTGGTCTTTCTGCCGGTATTGTGCGGTGCGCTGTGGACAGCAGGGATCTTTGCCCTGTTTGATTTAAAGCTCAATTTCATGAATATTGCTATTTTACCCCTGCTACTAGGCATCGGCATTGACGACGGCATTCACATCGTGCACCGTTTTCAAATTAGCGCTTCGCGTAATGTACAGGACGCCCTGACTTGCACCGGAACCGCCGTCTGCCTCACCTCATTGACCACGCTGTTGGCCTTTGGTACGCTGGCGTTGTCGGCCAATCAAGGTATCGCCTCAGTCGGCCTGCTCTCTCTAGTCGGTATCGCGGCCAGTCTGTTGGCCTCGATCACCACGCTGCCGGCGGCACTTAAGCTATGGGAAGAAAAATCGGCTACGGCGTAGCGCTTTGGCAAGAAGGACTGAGGACTAAGTGTGAAGGTGACAAAATTTGTGTCAACAATTTTATTCATAGGCGCCTTCCTGCTAAATGCGACAGCCGGCAGTGAATTAGGGCAGCCGGTGAGCGGAGAGGCGAAAGCGGCTTTCCTCAGCGCTTGGGGCAAACGCCTGCAAAGCATACACAGCTTGCATATGGTGTTTACCCAGGAAAAACACCTGCGCCTGTTGCGCCAGCCGCTCGTCACACAAGGCGAACTCTGGCTCCAGGGTGACGTTCTGTACTATGTGATGAAAAATACGGCAGGACAACCCGAACTTCAACTCCGCCTGGACAGCCATACGGTCAAAACCTATTATCCACTACTGCAGACCTTGGAAGTGATTGAACAAACCACCACCCAGCCCCTACCGCTGTCGATCCCCTTCCTCGGACGGGATCCGCAGGCCCTTGCCAAGACGTACGAGATTGAGGTTTTCGCCACTGCCGGGCTATACACCCTACACTTGACGCCTCGCGACCCCACGTCACCCGTGCGCGACATGCGCCTCACCTTGAAAGATTTTCAACCGCAACGGTTTACTCAGAGCGACAAAAACGGTAATCGTCTTGCTATGTATATCGCGACCTTCACACCAAATCTGGCGATTGCTGCAAGCCAGCTCGAGTTACACATTCCTGCCGGGACAACCATCACTCACCCATTGAAATAATCTGCTTTCTAGCCCCATAATATAGTGACGCAAGATTTTTGACACCCCAAAGCTAACAGGAACCACAACATGCCAAAGTTTTTTACCACGGCTCTGCTAGGCCTCGTTGCTGGCGCATTTTTAATAACCGGATGCTCGTCTTACAAAACCTCCCAGGCGGATACGAATTCCTCGGCCCAGATCACCTTGCATCGCGAGGCGTTAGCAGCCATTGCCCGCTTCAAACGCAAAGATCCGAGCATACAGCGTTTTTTTTCCAACGCCTATGGCTATGCCATATTTCCTAGCATTGCCAAGGGTGGCCTCGGCCTTGGTGGTGCTTACGGAAAAGGCGAAGTCTATGCAAAAGACAGCCTGGTAGGCTATACCTCGCTAACACAGGGAACGATTGGCTTGCAGCTTGGGGGGCAGGTTTATAGTGAAATTATCTTCTTTAAAACCCAGGTGACGCTCAACAACTTCAAGTGGGGTAACTTCGAATTTAGCGCTCAGGTATCCGCTGTCGCCGCCACCGCCGGCGCCTCGGCAAACGCCGACTTTGAGGAAAGTATCGCCGTCTTCACCCTGGCCAAAGGCGGCCTCATGTACGAAGCCTCTATTGGCGGCCAAAAGTTTTCGTATGTGGCTAAATAATCACCCCAAACCTTTGCGCCTCAGCACTCAGTCTTCAGTCCTTCTCATATCAGCGTCCCTGCCAATGCGGTTGGCGTTTTTCGCTAAAGGCGCGTGGACCTTCCTGTGCATCCTGGCTGAGTAGGAGTTGATCGTAAATCCGCGTCGTCAAGGCCGCTAGTGCCGCCTCATTCATATCCAGGCCACGGTAGGCCATCTCTTTGAAATTGCGCAATGAAAGGGGCGCATTAACGATTAAACGTTGCGCCAATGCTTGCGCTGCGCCGATTAATTGCTCGCCGGGTACAACCTGATTGACAAAACCAATCTCATACGCCCGTTGGGCGCTAATGGGCTCAGCTGTGAACACCAGTTCCAGCACATTGGCCATCGGAATCAGCTTGGCCAAAGTAGCTGCAAACGGTGGCAGCAAACTCCAACGTGACTCGGTGATGCCCATTTTAGCATCCTCAGCAGCCAGACGCAGATCGCACATCTGCGCGATGGCCCAGCCCCCAGCCATGGCATAACCGTTAATCGCCGCAATAAGCGGCTTCCAGGTACGTGGAAACAGAGATAAGGTATCACTGCCCAAACTATCACTCGCCCGCGCCTGCGCCCCAGCGGCATTATCGTCGGTGCGTTCTTTAAGATCGCGCCCAGCACAGAAAGCCCGCCCGGCGCCGGTGATAATGGCCACCCGCGCCGTATCGTCCGCATCATAGCGCAGAATAGCCTCTGACAGTTCCCGCTTCAGTTGACGATTAATCGAATTCAATGCCTCGGGCCGATTTAATGTCATCGTCACAATATGATCTTGTTGCTCGTACAAGACAGCCTCTGCCATGCTACGCCTCCCTCACAATGAATGGAATGATGGAAATTGTACGTTTCTCCCCCCTCTTGCGCCATTGGCCCGCTATACCCCATCAAGCCAGTGCTGACCTCCGGCTTGACCTGCCGCAACGTCTCGTAATCGAGCCCCCAAGGTCGGCAAGCATTTGACCACAGATCAAACCCCGTTCAGTCGTAAGGTCAACAACACGGTATAGACTGAGCCTGGAAGGTTCCCATTTATCAGATATCCTCCTGGTGGCCAACATGATATCATGGCGACGACCCGGAAGACAGTAGGTAAGCCGCCACAACATGAGGAAAGCAACCATGCCAAAACACACCATCGCCTTGATTGGCTGTGGGTCGCGGGGAGAGATGCATACCCGCGGCATACGCGCTAATCCGGACCGCTTTGACTTGCTAGCCGTCTGCGACATGGATGCCGAGCGGCTTAACACCTTAGCACAGCAATTCGATATCCGCCGAACCTACACCGACGCAGATGTCATGTTGGCGACAGAACAACCCGAGATTCTGTGCTTTGCAACCATGCCGGCCATACGCTTACCCCTGGTTGAGCTTGGCGTGCGACACCATGTCAAAGCCATTGCCTATGAGAAACCGATGGCGCTATCACTGGCCGAGGCCAAACAAATTACCGACATCTGCGCCACTGCAGGGGTGAAAACCGTCGTCTGCCACCAATTACGTTATGGCACCCACTGGCAAGAAGCATGGGAGATTGTCCAAAGTGGCGCCATCGGTGATCTTCATACCATTCACGCCACCGCGCGACCTTCAATGCTACGGGTCGGTACGCATATGATAGACTACATGCTGTGGATGAATAGCGGGCATCACGGCAAGTGGGTTCTGGGTCAGGTGCATGGCAAAGAAGCGTTTCTCGAAGATCATCCCTGTCCCGATCACATCAGTGGCATCATTCAGTTTGACAACGGTGTACGCGGTCTCTTTGAATGCGGTACGCTGGCGCCGCAGTTGATGGACGACGACGATTTCTGGCTCGATGGGGCGGTGACCGTCTATGGCACACACGGCTATGTACGGGCGGGTATTGGCAACGGCTGGCAAGCCGTCACGAAAGCATCGGGTGGCACCATCTTGTCCGGTCCTGCCGATCTAACGCCCCAGGAACCCCGTTTTATGCAGGAACTGGCTGATTGGCTCGACGACCCGCAACAGGTGCACCTGTGCAATGGTGAGATCAGTTATCATGGTTTCGAATTGCTCATGGGCATGTTGCACAGCAGCTTGGAGCGTCGGAAGATCGACCTACCCATTGATCCCATACCGGCTCTGCCCGAACTCAAACGGCTGGAGCAACGTATGACATAGCAAAAAAGGGGGGGATAAAGAAGGCATGCCTATGATTCGATTTGGCATTCAGATTGAGCCGCAGTTTGGTTTTACTTTCGATGACGTTGTCGATATTGCCCGAACTGCGGAACAGACAGGTTGTCATGCGCTATGGAGCTCCGACCATCTTTTGTGGGATGAGCATTCTGAGCAGCGTAACTGTATAGAAGCGTGGACGCTATTGACTGCCCTGGCGCCATTAACCACCACATTACGTCTGGGGACTCTGGTCACCTGTAATTCATACCGCCATCCGAGCCTACTGGCAAAAACAGTGGCCTGCCTCGACAGCATCAGCAGGGGGCGAATCGACTGTGGCCTAGGCGCCGGTTGGAAAGAGCTCGAATACCGCGCTTACGGCATTCCCTTTCCGTCCGTAAGCGTACGAATGGCTCAGTTAGGCGAAGCTGTCCAGGTGCTCAAACGGCTCTGGACCCACGATCAGGTCTCATTTCAGGGACAGTACTATCAACTGGATAACGCCACTTGCAGGCCCAAACCGGTGCAAAACGTTCTACCCTTGTGGATCGGTGGTCAGGGCGAAAAAAAACTCTTACGCCTGGTCGCCGAAGCGGCTGATGGCTGGAATATGGTGATGGGAAGCAGCCTGCAGCAGGTCCGGCACAAGCTCAATGTGCTGCAACAACACTGCGATGCTGTGGGTCGTGATATTGCCAGCATCGACAAGTCGCTATTTATCCTGACCTATCTGTTTGACAGCGAGCAGGAATATAGGCGAATTTTATCCGAGCAGGCGCGCCTGCTCGGGCCGGATGGCACCGCGTCCCTACAACACGCCTGCCAGCTTGGCCTAGCGGGCTCTGCCGAGCAAGTAACCGATACGCTGGCCCAATATCTGGCTTGTGGCTTTGACTATATAGTAGCTCTCTTTCCCTACACCCGCGAACGTGACATGTTACAGCGCTATGCAGAAGAAGTGCGGCCGCACTTAACGTAAGATGCTGTTTAACAAAGGTTCGACCATAGACACAACGATCAACCTTCTCAATCCAACGCGTTTCACTACCGATAGGAGCTGCTATGCCGCCATACAATTTCTTACTGATCATGACGGATCAGCACCGCGCTGATCACCTCAGCTGTTATGGCAACCCCGTCTTGGCGACCCCCAACCTGGACCGTATCGCCGCTAATGGACTACGCTTTGAACGGTTCTATGTGAGCAATCCGGTATGTATGCCAAATCGCGCCACCTTGATGACCGGCCGTTTGCCCAGTAATCACGGCGTACGCTATAATGGCGTCCCGTTACATCCGCGTAGCAACACCTTTGTGCACTTGCTGCGCAACGCCGGATATCGCACCGCACTGGCCGGCAAGAGTCATCTCCAAAACATGGGCGTTGGGCCGGCCATATTACGCAAAACGCCGCCGCCCTGGCCTGTACAAGGAACGCTCGCTGAAGGTTTTGCCGAATCGATGCTGCACGATGAGCGTTTACGTACGGACATCGAACTTATCGCACGCTGGCGCGACCAGGGCGAGGTGGCCATCCCCCAGCCATACTATGGCTTCGACGATGTGAAGCTGACCATCGGCCATGGCGATTTCGTCCGCGGGCATTATCAAACCTGGCTGGCCGAACACCACCCTGCGCCTCACACCTTGCGTGGCGCTAAACATGCGCTGCCGGCCGAACGCCCGTTAAGCATCTCGCAAGCCTGGCGTACACAGGTTCCGGAAGAACTTTACCCAACCACGTATATCACCGACCAAACGGTGAAATATTTGAAACGCTACGCCACTACCGACAGCGAAGCACCGTTTTTTCTCTTTTGTTCGTTTCCCGATCCGCACCATCCATTTGTACCGCCGGGACGCTATTTTGACCGCTACACCCCGAACGATATCCCTGTCTCACCAGTCTGGAATAACCCGCATCAACACACCCCGCCCCACGTGCAGGCGCTGGTGAAAGAACTCGGCACGCCGGAAGCGGTGCGCCACACGCCGGTGGCGTTCGCCGTTGATGCTGAGCAGACGCGTGAAGCAATTGCCTTGACCTACGGCATGATTAGCATGATCGACGATGGGGTGGGACGTATTTTGGATACACTCGAACAGCAGGGCCTGGCGAACCATACCGTGGTTCTATTTACCAGCGATCATGGCGATTTGATGGGCGACCACCAGTTAATGCTCAAAGGTCCGTATCACTTCCAAGGCCTGATCCGCGTACCGATGCTGCTTAACGTGCCAGGCCGAACCAACGGTAGCGTCACCTCCGCCCTGGCCAGTACCGTAGACCTTGCCCAGACCATTCTGCACCTGGCAGGGTTGGAGCCCTACCACGGCATGCAAGGACAGAGCCTCGTGTCACTGCTCGACAATCCTGCTACATCCGTGCACGACGACATCCTTATCGAAGACGATGGTCAACGCCTGCTCAAGGGCACCAACCGTCCTATTCGCCTGCGCACCCTGCTGACACCGGAATGGCGGCTCACCTATTACGACGGTTTTGAGTTCGGCGAGCTGTACAATCTGATCGACGATCCGCTTGAACACCATAATCTGTGGCATACCCCTGCGACACAAACGGTGCAAGCGGCTTTGACCGACCGCTTGCTGCGCACCATCATCGATCAACAAAACCGTAGCCCATTGCCAACCTTTACGGCTTAATAAGTGTTCCGATTTCTTGTTGGGGCTTACAGACGGAGAGACCGAGCCCACTGCGGCAGCCTGACGAAGTGCTCACAGCTAGGCGCTGAGCGGCAATGCGCAGCCTGGACAGGCAGATTAGGATAGGCTAGGGTTGAGCCTCAGGGGTTTCCCGCTGCGACGGCCTTGGGACTGTCCGCCGGCAAAAGCTGGGGGACTCTCGGTCCATGCCCTCTACTGCTTTATAGCGCTGCTCTTGATCCGGATCGTCTTGCTTCGGCTCCAAGACCGTCACCTTTCCATCGGGGTCGGCCTCCTGAGCGGACACCTGAGGGGGATCGAGGAGGCCCTGGTGGTCTATGCCAACGGAGCAGCGCAGCGGGTCATCACCGACGCAGCCCAGAGCAGGAGGAGCTGTTTGTTGCCCTAGATTACGGACCCTGGCCGAGCAGTTGGGTAATACAGCACTTAATCCTTGAAACCTCTTTGGGCACAAGGGATTCGGCCCCTTATGCTTCTTCCCCGCCGTAAACTCCCGCTAGAGCGGGGAGAGACTCGGCAAGTCTCAGCCGAGATCGTTTCACGCTTGGCGCAAGCACTCGAGAGGTCCACGGATTACTTGACCACTACAGAGCTCGCTGAGCCGATGGA
>JAPULM010000394.1 GCA_027294925.1 bacterium | reverse complement strand
GGCCCGTTTACCCTGGGACGGCTGAGAAGAACCGTCTGTGATACAATGACGGCGCAATTAGACCATCCTCTTGGAAGAGAGGGGGTCAGTGGGGGCTGGTCACAGTGACAAATGAACAACCTGATGCTAGGCCCGTCTCTGGTACGGTCACGGTACAGATTGAGGCGACTGATGTCGAGGACCCGTCCGGCTTACTCACGGTTGAGTGGAATGTGGATGGCTGCTAGTGGACTGACGATGTGAGCCTCGACCCGCTGAGCCCGGTGTTTCTCGACTTCTGGCGCCAAAGACGGGCGATGAAGAATACCTATGGGGTGGACTTCTTCCTTGCCACCTGGATAGAAGCCGGGCGGATCAAGAAGGCGATTATATCCACCAGCGAGCGGAGTATGATGCAGTCGGAGTCAACGAATATGTCATCGTCGATCAATTCAAACACATCGTACTTGTGCTTACGTGGGAGGAGAACGATTATCTCGAACATGCTTTGAGACCCGGAGACATGTACACGACACCGATGCTACCGGGCCTGGAAGTTCGATCCGTGACGTATTTGAACGATGATGGATCGAGTAGACGCTGGGCGCAAGCAATGAACACAGTGTAATCGTGAAGGCGGGCGGGCTTTAAACCCTTCGTCGCATCGTAGGGAGATGCTACTGGACCAGTGTGGGAATCGAACCGATCACACCCAGGTTAGAGCCGCCGCCTCGTCCGTCTTCAATTGTATTACAGGTGATGTTGCCTTCGATCTCCTTTTCCGGCTGCGCCAGAACCTGTGTAATATTCATCTTGGCAAAACCAACAACCTTAATTGGCTCGTTGGGATTTTCGCAACCGTTATCGTTGTTTTCTTCGTAAATGACAACAGTGGTCTTCCACGCGCCGGTCGCGTCTTTGTTCAGGTCATAGAGGTCGTCGGGATAGAACTGTGGCGCGCGCAACTTTAGGCGGAGCGTTTCCAGCACTCGTTCTTTCGATACGCGAGGTGGGTTCCTAGTTCCACCATCATCCACGTTTCCGCAGGCCCTCCTACGATCCCACACGGTCGGATTTCCCAAATGTGGTTCTGACCCTGGCTTGTCCGCCTGCCGCCTTCCTGCAGCCGGGGAAGCGGCCGGCGATGACACTGCGCTTGGGATCGAGCATCTTGTCAAAGCTATAGGCGACATCGGCAGCGCTAAACGGCTGGCCATCGTGCCGCTGCACATTTTTGTGCAGGAAGAAGGTGGAGGTCAAAGCCAGGCGGGTCGGTGCGGTTCTAATACTCTAGCACGCCCCCACGCTTAGGCTCCGCAGCTCGCGCTGGGTTAGCCATCGGTGCACACCAAGAGCAGCAAAGCTGCTACCATAAGACCACCACATACTGACGAGAACCGCCTTTCCATGTGACCCCTCCTGATTCAGAACTAAGACCTCCGAGTTATCGTAAGTAATGCCCCTAACACATCGAGACTCAGGGATTGTCAAGGAGAAATTTAGCATGCGAGGTTGCTTGCCGAGTGTGCGCATGATAGCATCAGGCAATGAGACACAGCGGTGACTGAGCGAGTCCAGGCGTATGAACCCATGCGAACCATAAGGATGTATTTATGGCAGCCAACTACAAAATGATCTCCTCCGACTCCCATATCATGGAGCCCCCGGATCTATGGGAGGAACGCTTGCATGCCAAGTTTCGCGACCGCACGCCACATGTGGTCCGCGAAGCAGGTGGCGACTATTGGTATGTGGATGGTATTCGCACCAATTCATTCCAGGGCGGCGCGCAATACGGTAAACGCTTTGACGATCCTGACGCCTTAAGACCGGGAGCCAGATTCGACGATGTCCTACCCGGGGCCTATATTCCGGACGAACATGTGAAGGATAACGAGGCTGATGGCATCTATGCCTCGGTGCTCTACCCGACCGAGGGCCTGACCCTCTATAGCGTGCCAGATAGCGAGCTATTAACCGCCACGTTTCAGGCCTACAATGACTGGATTGCCGAGTTTTGCAACGCGCATCCAGACCGCTTGAAAGGCATCGCCATGATCGATGTAGACAATATCCCCACCGCCATTGCCGAGCTGGAGCGCACCCGCAAAATGGGCTTGGCCGGTGCCATGATCACCGTTTATCCGCATCCGGACTACGCCTACAGCCGTCCGGAATACGATCCCTTTTGGGCGGCTGCGCAAGATCTCGACATGCCGCTCAGTCTGCACATCGCCACCAATCGCCCGTCACCTCACATGCCGAAACACAACAGCCTGACTGAAGATCCCGTGGATCTCGCCAATGCCGATCACTGGGTGCGCATGTCCCTCGGGCAGATGATCTTCGCCGGGGTGTTCGAACGCTTCCCGCGCCTCTACATCGGCACGGTGGAACACGAGCTGAGCTGGGTGCCGCACTTCATTGACCGCATCGATTACACCTACACTCAACGCGCCCGACGGGACCACTGGTTCCGGTTTAAAGATGGCGCAGTACCGGGTGATTTTTTCCACCGCAATGTATTTCTCAGTTTTCAGGAAGATGACATCGGTATCAAAAACCGGGAACACATCGGTATCGATCAGCTCATGTGGGGCTCGGACTACCCGCATACGGAAAGCACCTATCCCCGGTCGCAGGAAGTGCTGGAGAAGATTTTGGCGGGCGTGCCGGACAGCGAGCGGCAAAAGATCACCAATTCGAACGTGGCGCGGTTGTATCATCTTGAGATTGATTAACACAGCTCACCCTTCGCAACCGTGTCGCCCCCCTGCTTTAACCACTCAAGCACTGTACCCTATCTCCATGGTGCGCCCTAAACTAGGCAACCCTGACTTGATGGCACTCGTCTCCTCCTCACACGGTCCAACGACGACGAGGACCTTTTCGCAATGGAAGAACATCCGGACATTGACCGTTGACCGTTGACCGTTGACCGTTGACCGTTACTCACAATGGCGCTATCATGCCTGACCATGCAACGCTCTTGTGACCCTGTATGATCTAATGTTGAGGTAATCTTTATGGACGGTCTCCTGCACGACCTAGAAAAGCGCATTGCCGGCGATGTACGATTTGATGATGTCAGTCGCATGATGTACAGCACTGACGCCAGCATTTACCAGATCGAACCAATCGGCGTCGTCATCCCACGTGATGCCGATGACGTCGTTGCGGCCATTACCATCGCGGGCGAACATGACATTGCCGTCCTACCCCGCGGCGGCGGCACCAGTCTGGCCGGACAAGCAGTAGGTAGAGCCCTCATCATCGACGTTTCGCAACATATGAACCACGTATTGGAATTAAATACCGAGGAGCACTGGGCCTGGGTGCAACCCGGCTTGGTGCAAGACCAATTCAATGCCTACCTGCGCCCGCACGGTTTCTTATTCGGCCCGGACACCTCCACCAGCAATCGCGCCACGGTCGGCGGGATGATCGGTAACAACTCAGCCGGTGCCCGCTCCATCTTATACGGTAAGACGATTGATCATGTGCTGGAATTGCAGGTCATCTTGTCCGATGGCAGCACCACCACCTTACGACCACTCGACAAAGCCGCCCTGGAACAGCAGCTGTCGGGGTCCAGCCTGGAAGCACAAATTTACCGTGAAATCGCTCGTATTGCAGATCAGAATCGTGACGTGATCCAGGAACGCTACCCAAAGATCCTGCGGCGTGTGAGTGGCTACAATCTCGATGCGTTCATCAATGATGAACCTTTCAACCTGGCCAAAATGGTGGCCGGCTCTGAAGGGACCCTGGCCGCCATTACGGCTGCCAAGATGCGAATTATGCCACGGCCGGCCGCCACGGCGGCTCTGGTCATCCATTTCGATGACATGATTCGCTCTGTTGAGGCGACAGAAGCGATCTTGCCATTTAATCCATCAGCGATTGAAATGATTGACCATCAGATTGTTAATGCGGCGCGTAGCGCCAAGGCATTTGAGGGTCGCCTAGCGTTTCTACAAGGCGAGCCAGATGCGATTCTGATTACCGAATTCTATGCGGACTCAGCCGATGAAGTAGCAGATAAAATAGACAAACTCGAGGCCCACCTCCGTCAAGAGAAGATAGGATACGCCTATTCGCAAGCGTTAAGTGCCGAGGAACAGACGCATGTCTGGAATATGCGCAAAGGCGGTTTGGGTTTGTTAATGAATACCCGTGACGAACGCAAACCGATTGCCTTCATTGAGGATACCGCCGTCGACCCGCTTAAACTGCCTGATTTCCTACGGCGCTTCCGTCAGATCATTGCCGACCATGATACGACAGCCGGCTACTACGGGCATGCCAGTGTCGGATGCTTGCATATTCGCCCTGGCATCAATCTTAAAGAACAGTCGGAAGTCGATAAGATGTTCCACATGATGGAAGAAATTAGCGAGCTGGTGGCCGAATACGGCGGCTCCATGAGTGGTGAGCATGGGGATGGTCTGGCGCGTAGCTGGCTCAATGAAAAGCTCTTCGGCTCCACCCTCTATACGGCCTTCAAAGAAGTTAAGCATGCCTTTGATCCGCACAACCGCATGAACCCGGGCAAGGTTGTTGACGGCCCATCCCCCAAGAAGGATTTACGCTACGGCGCCGATTATCAGACCATCGAGATTCAAACCAACCTTGATTTTAGCCGCGACGGCGGCTTTGCCACGGCAATCGAAATGTGTAACGGCAATGGCGCTTGCCGCAAACTTGCCGAGGGAACGATGTGTCCGTCTTTTCAAGTCACTCGAGATGAAAAGCATTCGACACGCGGTCGTGCCAATGCCCTACGTGGCATTCTGTCCGGACAATTACCCAAATCGGCCTTGGTTAGTCATGATCTGCATGACGCCCTGGATCTATGCCTGGAATGCAAGGCGTGTAAAACCGAATGTCCATCGAACATCGACATGGCCAAACTCAAGTATGAGTTCTTAAGTCACTACTATGCCGAACATGGTACCCCACTGAGGGCAAAGCTGTTTGCCAATATCGCACAATTAAACCGCCTTGGGCAACTATTTGCGCCATTGTTCAACCGCTTAGCCGGTAGCTCGCTTAACAAATGGCTGCTGGCCAAAATCGGCATTGCACCGCAACGTACAATGCCGACTTTTGCCCGTCAGACATTTAGTCAATGGTTCGCCAAACGGCCCCGCTCTCCACATGCCGCCGAACACGGTCGCGTCGTCTTGTTTCACGACACCTTCATGGAATACAATTGCCCTGAGGTCGGACAAGCAGCGACGCAGCTTCTCGAAGCTGCCGGTTTCAAGGTCGAACTTGTGGCTCGTAAATGCTGTGGCCGGCCGGCCATGTCAAAAGGCCTATTGGACCAGGCGCGCAGAAATGCCCGGCATAATATCGACCTTCTTATGCCTTATGCAAAAGCGGGTACACCCATCATCGGTATTGAACCTAGTTGTATTTTGACCCTGCGGGAAGACTATCTCGACTTACTGCCCGGGCCGGATACCGAACTGGTCAGCAAACAGGCGCTGACGATTGCCGAATTTCTGCATGAACGCCATCTACGCGGCGAGCTAAATCTCAACTTCACGGACGCACCTAAGCGTTTATTGTTACACGGGCACTGCCATCAAAAGGCGCTGGTGGGAACCGCTCCTTCCTTGGCCGTGCTTCGTCTACCGGCTAATTATGAAGTGACAGAAATTCAGTCCGGATGCTGTGGTATGGCAGGCTCATTTGGATATGAGTCAGAACACTATGAGATTTCAATGGCAATTGGCAGGCAGCGGCTTTTCCCAGCCGTGCAAGCGGCTGACAACACCGTTGACATTGTTGCTGACGGCATCTCATGCCGACAGCAAATTCAACATGCTACCGGCCGCCAAGCGCGGCATTTGGTCGAAGTCCTTTGGCAAGCGGTAGCCTCCCAACAACTGGCGACGAGGCAAACCGCCCAGGCCGAAAATGGTGAATAATTGACCCAACGCCACGCGTGCCGTCGGGCTGATTCAATTGGATTCGTCCATAAAGTCGATTTCTTTGCGGGCCTCATCAAACTCATCCACCAGAAGTTGATGGTGAGGAATATCTTCTTCCTCATCTTCTTCTAGTTTCTCGGCCAGTGCTTCTAATGAGGTCTCTCGAACCTCTTCTTCACGGACGTCAATATCTTCATAATCCCCATCGTCAACCGTTTCATCTTCCTCGAAGTCAATACGACGAACGTCATCACCAAAATAGCAACCAGGTTCAGAGATGGCGCCAGTAAAGCCGAAATCGACCGGGGAAAATGCGTACCGTAATTCGCCGCTTCTTGCATTGAACGCATGCCGATCAATACCATACTGGATCCGAATAAGGCGGACGGACTCCCCAAAATATTCCAACGCGTCTCGTTCAATCTGCTTTAATATCAGATCGCTTAAGGCGTATTCTGTCTCATTGCGGATAGGAAGGTCAGACATCGAACGTTCCTTCGCTACGTTACTTCTGCTGTACGGTACTGGCCTAGCACGTGTACAGCTTTTGAGGTTGACGCGACTCAGGCTTATGAATCAATCATCAGCGTCTTCCATTCACCCCGCAAAGGGTTCCCCGCTATGACATCATTATGCCATGTTAGAAAAGAGAATTTCAAGATGTCTATGGAAAGAAATTTAGACGAATGTCGATCTCTCAAGCCCGTAGCACGCCATTGCTTCCCACCACCAAAGCGGCAGATTTTTCAAACCATAAATCCATCCTAAGCTCGTCAGACGGCTAGATTATCTGCTACAATATCCACCTAGAGTCTTTAAGCCGGCAACTCAGGCATCTCAGGCGACAGCTCAGATGGTTTATAACCGATTAGAAAGGCTATGGGAAGCCTCTCGTGCGTAGCTTTTCTAAAGGTCTAACCCCCAATAGGGAGAGAGAACA
>JAPULM010000393.1 GCA_027294925.1 bacterium | reverse complement strand
AAACCCCCGATCAGCTAGAAACTCAAATGGCGCCTTCGGTATGCCATTGATCGAGTTCTGCAGCGCTGTACCCCAGTAGGGATGTATAGACCTCTTCATTATGCTGGCTAATTGCCCGGCGTCGGCATCACGTCTACCTGTAAAGCGCCGTCTTGCGTATAAAAGCTTCAGTGGACATCCAATGACCTTACCTTGCGGGTGTTTGAGGTTTAAGGTGACGGATTTCTTCTTTGCATTGAGCGTCACATAGGGGTACGGCATACGGCTGACCGGATCGCCTTGCCGGACGATCTCGCCTTGCAGCGGTTCCACTTTAATCACCTCGGCACCAAGTAGCGCTATCAGTAACGTGCAGTACGGCCCGTTATAGATCTGGCCTAAGTCGATAACGCGATAGCCCGCTAATGGTTGTTCCATCTTGAGTTCCTGCGGTGAAAAGAGTTGCCAAATGAGGTGTTTTCGGTCTACCCTGACGTCGTCTTAGGAACATCGCAAGGGGACGGATTTGCAATCCGTCTCCTCCGAGAAGGTACTTTTGCAGGAGGCCCATATGCGTATCGGTATGTCATTAACCACCAGTTATCCGCGCCGTGAGAGCAGTAAGACGTTGATGGATAATTTGATCGAACGGGTTGAATTGATGGCGGGACTAGGCTTCGCCTCCTTGTCCCTCGGGGATCATCACGTCACCCGCAATCATTATCTGCAAGTGTTGCCCACTATGTCCCGCATGTCGGCGCACAGCGGTGATATGCAACTGATACCGCTCTTCCTCCTGCCATTCTACCATCCCATCCTATTGGCCGAACAGATGGGTGTTTTGGACGTCATGAGTGGTGGCCGTACTCGTATGATATGCTGCTTGGGACATCAGCCCGAGGCGCATGAGGCGTTTCAGACGCCACAAAAAGTACGCGTGTCTCGCTTTGTCGAGACGTTTGAGATTATCCGTAGCCTTTGTGCTGACGACGATGTGACCTACCAGGGCAAGCATTACACCTTTGCAGGGGTGTCAGTCAATCCGAAACCCTTACAACAGCCGATGCCGATGTGGATCGGTTCAGGCGCTGACCCTGCCATCCGGCGTACCGCCCGTCTGGCCGATGCCTGGGTGATCAGTCCAGGCTCGACACCCGGGGTGATTGAAGAAAAACTGCAATTTTACCGGGACTGCCTTGAAGAATATGATCGCAGCGATCATATCGACGAGGTGATTTTGCGCCGCGACATCCACCTGGCGGCGACACCGGACCTCGCTCGCCAGGACGCGCAACGTCTCCTAGGCAATGGTTATCGGGGTTGGGATGCGGAGGCGATGCAGGAATCGCTGATGATCAGTGACCCGGTAGCATGTATTCGCTATTTGGAAAACATGCAACGCCTGGGCATCACACATATACTGTTCCGCTGCGCTCTTGGCGAGCAGGAAAAGGCGTTGCAAACCATCCGTCTCATCGGCACCGAAGTCATCCCCCACTTCCGATAGCTCCAGCTACATCGAGCCATTAGTCATTGATCACGTTGCCCAACTGCTTGGCGTTCTTGACATGACGATTCGAATCGCAGTATCCCTTAATGGCAGTCGAACAGACGAAATTCCCCCCTTTGCAAAGGAGCACACATGTCACTTCCTCTGCCCGATTTTTATGACCCCGATACGGTTGGCAATATCTATCTGGAACGTGCGGCACAGGTGGCGGAAGCCGCGTTAACCTACCAACGCCAACACCACATTCTACCTGCCACCCAGGACTCCAGACGCATTGCGGCATTTGGCATCGATTGCCAGGTGGGGTTTTGCACCCCCGGCGCCAGCCTATTTGTGGAGGGTGCGGTTGGGGATACGCAGCGGACACTGGTCTGGCTGTACCGCAACCTGGACAAACTGACCGGATTGCTGTTTTCCCTAGACACACACCGGGTGTTTCAGATTTTTCACCCGGCCTGGTGGACAGATGCCCAGGGCCGGCATCCGGCGCCCTTAAGCACAATTACTGCAGATGAGGTGCGTGGCGGCGTCTGGACACCGATGCGTAACCGTGAAGCATGCCTGGAGTACTGTGAGAAGCTGGAAGCGAGCGGCAAATACGTTCTGACCATCTGGCCCTACCATGTATTGCTGGGCGGCATTAGTCATACCCTGGTTCCGGCCATGATGGAAGCGGCGATTTTTCATAGCCTGGTACGGCAGCAACAGACCCATTTCGAAATCAAAGGCGAGCATCCAATGACGGAGAATTACTCCGTCTTATCGCCTGAGGTGCAGGAATTGGGCGGGCAGTCCGTTGGTGGGTTTAATAGGTCATTTTTTGAGTTGCTGCTCGGCTATGACCGGGTGTATGTTTTCGGACAGGCCAAATCGCACTGTGTGCGGGCCACCCTACTCGACATACGGGACCACCTATTGGCAACTAATTCTGCATGGACTGACAAGATCTGGATCCTGGAAGATGCCATGAGCTCTGTGCCGGCGCCGCCTCTTGATCCCTTACCGCCCGAGCTGGATTTCCCGCGTTTGGCCGAGCAGACCATGGCGGAATGCCGCCAGGCCGGCATGCAAGTGGTGAAAACAACCGATCCTATCGTGTTTTGAGAAACGGTCTGAAACTAAAATAGAGGTGAGCAGATAGTCTCTGAGCGGGTTAGCGAAACGCAAACCATGCCTCCGATAACACGGCGTTGGCAAAGTGAGCGATATGGGGCAAAGGGCCCTCCGTCTGGTGTAGCGAGGCGATGCACGTCTGCAGCAGCTCTGCGAGAATGAGCAGTTGTGGCGGCGGATTGCCATCATAGGTCGGCGTCAGGTCGTGACATTTCGACAGGGCTTTGTTCCACAGGCTTTCGCAGCCCTTGCGATTGCCGTTCTCAAAGTGGTAGGCGCCCACCACCAGCTGAATCATTGCTTGCCAAAACGTCCGGGGTCGTCCACGCAAACCCTGCCACACCGCTTCCCAATCATCATGCGCGGCAAAATAATCCCCCGCCCGAAAGTGCTGCATGCCCTGCTGCAGGTGTTCAATTTCGTCAGGTTCTAAGGGCACAGAGTAAGTTCTTTCTATTCGCCGTTTGCCTAACCATGCCGGTCAGTCGTCGTTAGGCATCCGAATCAGTAAATGCAGAAATCCCTCTATCAGGACAACGTACACGAGGTGCAAGACAATATACTGCACTATAGCGCGTTTTACGGCATAATAAGTGTCGGGACAACTATTTTCAAGCATTTCGCTTATCCCTTCCCCCCTGGCCGGGGAAGATTGGGACGGGGGGGAAGGGAAATGTGGCGTGCGGATTTCGGAGTGCGGAGTAGAACATAAAAGAGCTGTTATTCCGCCAACATGGTGCGGTTGAGGAGAGCCCGACGTGAAGCACACAGAGACGACCCCAGCGCAAGATTTTCTGACCTATATAGATAACCGTACCTACAGCACAATTTTGGCTGATCCCCCATGGCAATTTACCAACCGTACCGGCAAAGTGGCGCCGGAGCACCGGCGGCTGCGTCGTTACACGACGCTCACCCTACGTGAAATTAAACAATTGCCTGTGTCCGTGGCGGCGGCAGAGAACGCTCATCTCTACCTCTGGGTTCCCAATGCCATGCTGCGCGAAGGCTTGGAGGTGATGGCAGCGTGGGGTTTTCAGTATAAAACGAATATTATTTGGCATAAGATCCGCAAAGACGGTGGCCCGGATGGCCGTGGGGTTGGCTTCTACTTCCGCAATACGACAGAGATGGTGTTATTCGGCGTGCGGGGGCGCTTACGCACCCTGGCGCCGGGGCGTCGGCAAGTGAACATCGTCAAAACGCGTAAGCGTGAGCATTCACGCAAGCCGGATGAATTTTACGAGATTGTGGAAGCCTGTAGCCCGGGCCCTTTTTTGGAGCTATTTGCTCGAAGTCAACGAGCCAACTGGGAGCAATGGGGCAACGAGGCGCCTGGATCACGCAACCCCGGTTTCGCCATGCACACGAATGGCAGGTGCGTGACGTGTTGATGTGGGACAATTGCAGCGTGCAACATCTGGCCACCTTTGACGATCAATGGCCACAACATCGGCGTTTGATGCAACGCATCACGGTTGGCTGCGCGGATTCCTATTAAAGTTGGTGTTGAGGGGCGAACGAGGAGAACCTGGTGGAGCGTAGCAAATTTGGTAAATCGGCCTATCTGGAAGACCTTGAAGTTGGCATGACCTTTTATATTCCGTCGCGTACGCAGACCGAGGCGTTATTTGCGGCGTTTCAACTTGCCAGCGGCGATAACCATCCGATTCACTACGATGTGGAATATTGTAAACAGCGCGGATACGGCGGCCTGCTGGCGCATGGCTTCCAGACCCTGGTGCAAACCTGCCCCGGCGCCAGCGACTTGCCGCATTTGCTTGGCGATTCAATCATCGCCTTCATTGAACAATCGTCAAAATTTTTAAAGCCGGTCATCGCGGGCGATACGCTTTATCCGGAACTCATCATTAGCGATCTTACACCCCGTCGTACGACGGGTGTGGTGACGATCCGCTCCACCGTGCATAATCAGCGGGATGAGCTATGTATGGAAGGCGAGATGAAGCTGTTGGTCAAACGGCGCCCTTCTTCCTAAATCCCCTCCCACTGCCCCTTCCCCTCTGGCGGGGGAAGGGGCAGTGGGAAGGGATGGGCAGTATGCACTACGCCTTGAGATGTTGTCCGTAAAACAGTAAAACGCGGTGCCACATATCCTGCGCTGCTGCCGCTCGGTAGCTCGGCCGATAGTCGGCAAAGAAGGCATGGCCGGCATTGCGGTACGTTCTATACTCGTAGGTCTTGCCGTGTTTGTCGAGTTCTTCTTGCAGCCGTGCGGCATGTTCCGGCGACGGGTTGGCGTCTTCTTCCCCAAACAGACCCAGCAGCGGGCAAGACAGGGTTGGCACCATGTCAATCGGCGACACCGGCCGCTGTTCCGTGTGTTCGTCCTGAATGATAAAGCCGCCGGCCGAATCAACCGCCGCATCCAGATTGGTGCTTTTGCAACCCAACATGAGGGTATAACGGCCGCCTGAGCAAAAGCCGATCGCACCGACTTTGCCATTCGAGTCGGATTGCCCTTTGAGAAAGCTAATGGCGCCATCCAAATCTGCCATGGCTTGTGAATCGGACACCGAAAACATCACCCGCATCACGTCATTCATATCGCTGGCGTCCGGTGAGCCTTCGCGGGTATACATATCAGGCGCAATCGCCAGATACCCCTGCTCGGCAAAGCGCCGCGCAACGTCTTCAATGTGATCATTGAGGCCAAACGCTTCCATGATTACGACAACGCCCGGATAATTGCTCGCCGCCGCCGGGCGGCTATAATAAGCCGTGATTTGGGCGCCGTCCTGGCTTGGGTATTGAATCCTCTCCGCTTGGATGTCCGGTGGGTACATAGGCCTCTCCTTGGTAAGAACGAGTGCAAGCCGGCATGTATACAGGCTCTGTCCATGGACAAAAATGCTTGCCCGTTGTCGCCCTCGTCCCTTGAGGGAGAGGGTTGAGTGAGGGGGATTTTCTGTCCAGGTTTATAACAGGCACAGGTGTATACATGCGTATCATCAGCATTCCGTCAGGCTACCGTCAACTGTATCCGATGTCAAGTATGAGGCGTTTCCCCGGTCTTAGTAGCGATTTCAATCCCATTCAGCGTTCAGCGGGCTCGTTCATAGACCATGTTCCCTTTTGTCAGGACTTCGCCTTTAATGGCGGCACATCGGCGTGATCAGCTGGAGCGTCTGATTCGCTATACCGGAAGAGGTGCCGTGTTGCTTGAGCGGCTTACACAGGATGCCAATGGGGACCTGGTGTACATGTTTACCAGGCCGTGGTTAGACGGCACCACTGGCGTCAAACTGGTGCGGTTGGAACGGTTGGAAAAGTTGGCCGCCATGCCGCCATCACCCATGAGTCGGTCGAATACCTCTGTGAGAAGCGCTAAGTCGTACCGCTCTCCTGCGCGGGTCGGCAACATGGACAAATACTCATCTACCACCCCGCAGGGAAAAAACCTCAGCACAACCTCAGCAGATCCTAAAGGATCGGCGTCTTAGTCAGCAGAGAGCAGGCCCTTTCACCCCGACCGTAAGGCCGTGATAGGATCGAGACGGGCCGCTTGGCGCGCCGGGTAGAAGCCGAAGAAGAGCCCGACGCCGGAGGACACGCCGACACCGAGCAGC
>JAPULM010000392.1 GCA_027294925.1 bacterium | reverse complement strand
TATCCAATGGCTCACCCATTCCCATAAAGACAATATTGGTAAACTCGCGCACAGGGTTTTTGTGTGGAGTCTGAAAGTGCAACACCTGGCCGATAATCTCCGCCGACCGTAAACTCCGTATCAAGCCACCTTGGGCGGTTAAACAAAAACCGCATCCAATTGCACATCCCACTTGCGTTGAGACACATAGGGTATGGCGCCCGTTGGCGGGAATAAGGACCGTTTCGACCTGTTGCCCGTCCTCCAGGCCGAATAGAAGCTTCTCGGTGCCGTCAGTGCTTTTTTGGCGTCGTAGAAGGCTCAGTTTACTGATACGAAAGCAGGCATCCAGGCGTTGACGTAACCGTTCCGGGATATCCGTCATTTGACATAGACTGGTGGCTTGACGCTTGTATACCCACTGGCATAGTTGGGCTGCCCGAAAACGCAGCTCGCCTTCCTCGGCTAACCAGGCCGTAAGCTCTGACAATTGTGTGTCACGAAGGTCCGGCACAAACATAGCAATCCACCTAACATTTTTGGCTATGTCTAGGGTTGGTATAGATCAGACACGAAAGCGGTGCTGATTGTAACACATTGGCTTAGACGATACCCCCTTGGCAGACCTAAAAACTGCACATGTTCCAGGTTTAATGCACACAAAATGGGGCAATCCTTGACCTTGTACAAGCGTGCAGAAGCCCTGGGCAGTTCCAAATCGCATCACATTAAACAATATAGCCTCCTTTAGACAAGCTGTCAGGGTCATTAAGTTACGCAGTATGAGGCAATGGTTCGAAAGCTTAGATGTATGGGACGTATTAGCCGTTTCGATGCTTTCAATTTTGGCATGTATCTTGCGTAACCGGGATATCAAATAGCCATGATGAACGACGAAAGATGCCCCATGCTCATTTCCTTTCTCCGTCACCATCGAAGACACATTATCGAAAGCTTATCCGAACGAATTCGTCAGACGGCGACGGTATATGCCGAGATGTACCCAGAAGATCTGGACATGCGGGTTACCCAAGGGGTGGAGGCATTTCTGGAAGCCTTGCGTGTAGATGACCTGGCGCCCCTGGACCGGTATATTGCCGACATAGTTGCCCGGCGCACGGTAGAGGAATTCCCGCTTGCTTTACTACATGCTGCTTTCACGGCCTTTGGTGAAATGCTGCCGGCTTTGCTACAAGACTGTTACGGCAATGATCTGAGCCGCATACTGGTTGAATTACAGCGCCTACACCTGCTTAAGGACGCGATTCTCACCAGATTGGTAACGCAGTATGAGGCCCAAGCGCAGGTTATCTTCCGACAGCGGCATGCCGAGCAGCAGGCCTATCGCGATGAATTGGAGCAACAACTCATCCAAGTCGGTGACGAATTTCAGACCTTGCAGGATTTTAACGAGAGCATCATTCAGAGCATGACTAGCGGCATGCTGGTGGCTGACAAAAATACCCATCGCATTCTAAAAGTCAATCAGGCCATGGAACACCTCAGTGGTTGTTCGGCTGACGAGATGGTCGGCAAGACCGTCGAAGAGGTTTTTGCCAACTATGACGGGCTGCCGATTGGGGAATTTGCTTCAGAGATTGAGCGCCAAGGAAGCATTACGCTGCGCAAGCATCGCTTGTATACTGACGACGGGCGCGAATTCCACCAGTATATTAAAGGGCAGATTTTCTACAACCATAAGGGCATTGACAAAGGCGTTATTGTTATCGTTGATGATATTTCCGCAACCGAACTTCTCCGGGACACGTTCAGTCGCTACCTGAGCCCACAAGTGTTGCAAGAAGTGTTAAGCGCCAAGCATCGACCCGCGTTGCACAGCGTGCGGCGTGAACTTACCGTGTTATTTGCGGATATTCGTAATTTTACGCGCTTTGCCGAGATGTGTCAGCCTGAAGAGGTGGTTGAGGCGCTCAACCAGTATTTGGATGTTATGGTGGAAAGCCTGTTTGCCTATCAGGGTACGTTGGACAAATTTTTGGGTGATGGATTGCTGGCGTTTTTCGGAGCCCCTCTTCAGCAGTCTGACCATGCACAACGAGCTGTGCATGCCGCTCTGGACATCCAAAATGGCATTGCCGAGTTAAACAAACGCCGTCGTCAGCAGGGTGCGATCACCTTAGAAGTTGGTATTGGGATTAACAGCGGTGAGGCCATTGTTGGCAATATAGGTTCTGAAAAAAGGATGGAATATACAGTTGTCGGCGATATGGTCAACGTGGCGCAGCGTTTACAAGCCCGTGCGCAAGCTGGCGAGGTGCTAATTAGTGCGATGACATTGCCGCACGTTGCATCGCAAGTCATTGTATATAATACGGTAGAAGAACAGATGAAAGGGCGCCGTCGTCCTGTCCTGGCGCATCGTATTGGGCCCCTGCCGCCCACCTTGATTGAGGGCTGAGATTGGCCAAGACATCGTCGCTATGATTTTGCGTTTGCAATCCCTGGCGAAAATCTCTATATTACGCGGTATCCCTACGGCTTGTCGACGGGTTCGAATAGTCACCGTTGGGGATATAGCCGAAGTGGCGGAATAGGCAGACGCGCATGATTCAGGGTCATGTTCCCGTATGGGAGTGGAGGTTCAAGTCCTCTCTTCGGCACTTATATATCAACGGGTTATGATGATCGATGCATAATATATGATGCATCAAGGGGGGTGAATAACCTCCCTTTTTTTATGTTCAGTGGACCATCCGGTGTCTCAAATTTGTCATTGACCCCCATAACTTTACAACGTCACTTATCTGTAAACGTTAAATATGAGCTGGTAAAAGCCTGCTTGAACCCTCATTTTCGCGCCGTTTCGGAGGGGTGAAATAGGCCTCGTGGTAGTATCATGAGGTCTCTTTTACTCAAGTGGCGTTGTCGGGTTAACAATAGTGCAATGTGTCGTTAAGGGGCGACAAGGGCCTATCAGAGCATGTACGACGGAGAGTCATCACGATCCTCATACGGAGAAGAGCCGATTCTTTCCCCTGCTGAATTTGGACAAGCGCGGCGTGATTTAATCCCCCATCTCAACCTCCTCCCGATGCCCGAGCCCTTTACTGTTGTCCACGAACAACAGCCGGCTGGGGACGATACGATACAACTTTACATTTTTGAGCGCTTGTGCGAGTCCGGCTGGCGCCAGCGGTTGATTGATAAATGGGTATTTACACTGATACGCCACAAGCCCACGGGCACATTCGTCATCGTGGGTGACCATCGCAGCCGTCCCTTCCAGTTGCACCCCACGGATCTCCTGCCAGTCGGTGTAGTCCGGGTTAACGGTAGCAGCTACACGTGGGTTGTCAGCAAGGTTGAGGCTATGTCGGCTGTCAGGATCAGACAGAAAATAGAGGGTCCATCCCATATGTACATAGAAGACGCTGGCGGCCCAGGGACCGTTTGCTCCATGGGTTGCCAGGCTCAGTACATTATGCGCCGATAGATACGCCTGCACGGTGCGACGCAGGGCTTCGGCATGAGGCGTCACCTTGATGGTTACCTCGGCGCCATCCACAAGGCCGAGAGCTTGCCGTAGGGAAACATTGGCAATCAGTTCTATCTTGTCGTCAGGGTACGAGCTGACCTGCGGCCAGACGATGGCCGCGGCATGGGCGCCCTTGAGATCGACTTGGAAGCAACGGGCATCACAGGCACCAGGCTCACCAGCACGAATCAGTTCAGCTGGACCGCGACGTAGTTTTGCCCAGCGCTGGCGGCTGGCCGGATCTTGCAAGCGGAGATTGAGGGTGCCAGGATGGGGCGCTATCCCAAGCTTCTCAATGAACTGTGCACGCGCCCAGCGCAGGCCAGTGAAATGGCGCCCCTGGCCCTGTCCGGTCACGACAATGCCTCGTACTTGCATGGTGTAAGTGTCTCCTTAGGCTGGGTAAAGAACGTCCAGGATACGTGCAAAATGGCTGTGGGTCAAACGACCGGCACCGAGAGCCCGGTGACCATGAAGGTCTCCAGATCGATCGCTGAGCGGAGATCCATCTGCATGCCCTACTGCGCGGCCCGTTTTACGAATGCCAGGCTAAGCGGCGTACGCTTGTCATATACCTGGATCATCTCCTTGGCTTTGGGCAGGGCCTGGCCTTTTGGTACGACATGATTCATGATTCCGATGCGGTGGGCTTCCGCTGAATGGAAGAAGGAGGAATAGAAGTTGTGGTCGCTTTCGCTCGGGGGAATAATGACGTCCAAACACTCCCGGGGACGTCATAGCGCTTCTCGGCAAGGCCCTCACCGGGACTTCGGGCTACTTCGCGTTGAGCAAATTGCCATCCAGCATTCCCGGTTTCCCGGTGACCAAACGAGCAGAAGATGACGCCCCAAGCATGGGCACGAGGACCAGACTTTCTGATGGTCCAGCCCTGCTCTTCTGCCTTGCTTAGGGCTTCACGAATGTGTCTATTTGGATGGCTGGCCACTTCTTACCTGTTCGCTGTTTGTTTTTTTGCAGAGTAATCGTACCGCCAGGCAATGGTTTTATGCTACTGCGAGTCCGGGTCTTGAATGGTAGTCCATTTTAAGGAAAGACCTAGGACAGGCCGGCTATTACAAGCCCAACCAAAGAAAAAGTTTTCCTTTTGTAAGCTTTTTCCCGCTGTCTTGGGTGGCAGATAGGGCATTGTTTCATTCAACCAAGATCGGGATGGATTGAGGTCCATTCTGTCGCCTTTTCATAGGCGCGGGCGACGCGATACAGGGTGGCTTCGTCGAAGGGTTTGCCGACAATTTGCATCGCCAATGGCAGCCCCGACGAGGCAAAGCCAGTTGGAACCGCGACGGCCGGACTACCGGTTAGATTGAAGGGGGCTCGCGCTTGCCGGGGGTAGAGCGCTTCACCCAGTTCGTCATCCTCGATCGGATAGGCCGGCTCCATGCTCGATGCCGTGATCGCCACATCCACCGATGCCAGACAGTCATTGAACTTGCGGGTGAGCACTGCCCGCTGCCGCAAGGCGTGTACGTAGTCGACAGCGCGTAAGAAGGCGCCCGGCATTAATCGTTGGCGCGCCAGATCGCCATAATCTTGCGGTCGATTCCGGAGCCATGTTTCGTGGATGGCATAGGCTTCCGACAGCAGGATCAGCCGGTTTGCCGAGGCATAATCAGACAGAGGGCCAGGATCGATTTCGTGGATGCTGGCGCCCTGACCGGCCAAAACGGTCAGCGCATCCTCAATACTCCTGGCCATCTCCGCATCGGCTTCGAAATCCTTCGTATAAAAGCGTCGGATGACACCAATCTTGAGGCCCTTGACGCCGTTGTCCAAGGCGGCAGTAAAATCCGGCACCGGCGTTCGTGCACTCCCCGGATCGTCAGGATCGTGACCGGCAATCACCCCTAGCAAGATGGCATTGTCGGTGACCGTACGGGTCATCGGGCCGATATGATCAAGTGCGTAGGATAGGGGTAGAACGCCGCGACGACTGACGCGCCCATATGTCGCCTTCATGCCGACAATACCGCACATCGAGGCGGGATTGCGCACCGACCCCCCGGTATCGGTGCCCAACGCCGCAGGTAAGAATCCGGCGGCGACGGCAACGCCAGAGCCACTCGACGAGCCGCCGGGAAAGTAGTCGCGATTCCAGGCATTACGGGCTGGTGGCCATGGGAGATCGAAAGATGGTCCGCCAATGGCAAACTCGTGGGTCGAGAGCTTGCCCATTATTACAGCGCCGGCGTTTTTTAGGCGTTGGGTGACGAACGCATCGGTCTGCGCCACGTTGTCGGCCAGAATTCTGGAGTGTCCTGTGGTCGGTATGCCTTCTACGTCGATGATGTCTTTCAGGCCTATCGGCATGCCATGCAGCGGTCCTTGCCAGTTGCCGGCCTGGATGGCGACTTCCGCCTGTTTGGCGTGTTCCAGGGCAAGCTCCGGAGTCTGCCGCAGAAAGGCATTGAAGTTGGCGTCGTAGGTATCGATCCGATCGATCAGTGCCCGAGTATACTCGAGCGGTGAGATGTCCTTGTTGCGGATACGCTCAGAAGCTTCGGCAAGGGAGAGATAGGCGTCATCGGTCATCGTCAAGCCTCCTGACTGGCGCGGAATGTATGAGCCGGTTCGACGTGCATAGGTAGGTCTCTAGGAATTGCGTGGACCAACCGTGCGGCTGCTGCCTTTGCCTTGGCGAATTGTGTCAGATGCTTATCCGATAGGTTGACGAGTCCGGCCTGTTCGGCCTCGCGTTGCAGTGCGTCTCGATCTTCGGTCATGCTAAACGCTCCTCGTGTGTGCGTTTGAGGTACTCAGTTTAGGCTACCATACGCCTTCCCGGGGCCGCTTGTCTAGTGTCATTGATGTCAGCAGCAGCTTGTTCGATAGGGCACTTGAAAGGTGCGGTGATCCACGGGCGCTGTAAGGCTAACGAGATCAGGCCCATGATGGGCAGCGCCCTATTGCCCAGTGGATTTGATCATCAACGCGTCCGCAATGGAAATGCCATGGCCTCGCGGATGGACCAGGACTGGATTCAAGTCAATTTCCATAATCTCGCCGGCAAAGTCAGCCGCCAGGGTCGACAAGTTCACCATCACCTCAACCAACGCCTCAAGGTCGGATGGGGCGTTGCCGCGAACGCCCCGCAGCAGGGGAGCGCCCTTCAACCGATCAAGTAGCTGCCGCGCTTCGCCGTGGCCGAAAGGCACCGGTGAGAAGACCACATCTTTCAGCACTTCAACATAGATACCGCCCAACCCCACCATCAGCATGGGACCAAATTTTTCATCCTGGCTTACCCCAAGGATGAGTTCATGGCCCTCCGGCGCCATGGGTTGTATCAGGACGCCGTGGATATCCGCCTCCGGACAATAGGCTCGGGCACCCGACAACACTCGCTGGTAAGCGCTGCGAACGTCGTCTGCCGTGTTGAGGTTCAACGCCACCGCGTCCGCTTCCGATTTGTGCATAATGTCCGGGGATTGCACTTTCAGGACAACCGCGCCCCCTAATGCCATGGCGGCCTCAACCGCCTGTTGCGGTGACTGCGCCAAGTGGATGTCACCCTCGCCAATACCATAGGCGGCCAGCAGGGGGCGGACCTGGTATTCACACAGGGTCGAACGGGACGTGCCCAGTCCCTCCCGTACCCGGCGCTTGGCGGTGTCCGTTCGGGTGCGAATTTCCGGCATGCGTAAGAAGCCCTCTCGGAAGGTCCGATACTCGGCCATCTCAGCCATCGTTCGGGCGCAGCTTTGAATGTTCGTAAAGACCGGCAGTCCAATCTGACTCAAGACCTCGACGGACGTCGGATGGGGCTGCGTGTAGCTCCAAATCAGGATGGGCTTTTCCGTCTCCCGAGCCAACTGGGTCAGACTCTCACGCTCGGTTTCGTAGGTCGACGCCCGCCGCGCACTGGTGATGCCAATGACCGCGTCAACTGCCGAGGACTCGCCGACCATGCTGAGGAGATTGCCATAGCCAATGACGCGAATGGCCCCTGCCGTCCCATCGATCGGGTTTTGCGAGGTGGCATAACCCGGCAGGTCTTTATCGATACGTGCCCGTGTCTGCGGATCAAGCTCCGGCACCTCAAGCCCCGCCAGCGCACAGGTGTCGGCCATCCAGCCGCCCCCCCCACCCGATCCGGTGACAATGCCAACGCGTTTGCCCCTGGGAAGACGATCACCAAACAAGGAGAAGCCCGACGCGATATCCACCATTTCATCGATATCCTGGCCTTCGATAATGCCGTAGCGTCGGAACATGGCTTGATAGGCACTATAGGCGCCGGCCAGGGCCGCAGTGTGAGACGCGGCTGCACGTTGCCCGGCGGCGGATTTACCGATCTTGGTGACAATTAAGGGCTTGCCAGCCCGCAAGGCTTTTTCCGCCACACGCTGAAAGGCTTGCGGATTTCGGATGTCTTCCAGAAACAGCAGAAAGACGTCGGTGTCATCTCGATCGAGGATGTAATCGACCACGTCGAAGACCTGTACACTCGCCTCGTTCCCGGTGGTTACGACATAACTGAACGGCAGCTCTTTCGGGCGGCCATGATCATAAAACGCAAAACCGATCCCCCCGCTCTGCGCGATTGCGGCAAGGTAGCCGCTGGTGCGCCATTGCGGGATGATGGGCTTGGCCTGGTTGTCCATCGTCGGGCTAAATGTAGGGCAGAGCGACGCCCGGGTATTGGCAAACCCTTCGGAATTTGGCCCCACCACTGCCATGTCGTAGCGCACGGCAATCTCGCTTATCCGGTTCTGAGCTTCGCTACCCGCGGTGCCCGTCTCTTCCGCAAAACCGGAGGTGAGGATTTGCACCGCTTTCACCCCGGCCTCACCACATCGTTCAAGCTCGTCGAGGACGAACTTTGCCGGAATGATCACAATGGCAAGGTCAACGCGTTCCGGTAGATCGGCAAGTGACGGATACGCCTTCAGACCTTGTATCTCCTTATGGCTGCGGCTAATGGGGTAAATCGCACCGGCAAACGGATGCTGACGCATCACATACATGATGCGGCCACGCAGAATATGCTCATCCGGCGACGCGCCAATCACCGCCACCGCGTTCGGCCATAGGAAGGCACCAATATCAGCCATAGGTTATACACCTCTCCTTAATTAGGATCATGATCTCGGGGCTTGACGCCTAGCTGCCGGGCAAATGCTCTTTTTCGGCCACCGACTCGCACAGCCTAACCTATCCTACGCAGCACGTCCAGGCTGTACCAGGCAGCCGCTGGGCGCCGGGGCCACCGTCATCGTGGTGGGCGAAGGGTGGCCGGGAGGCGTACGGCGCTTGATCCGGGTGAGGGTTACGGGTGGACATCGAGAAGGCATGCGTTTAATATTCTTATCTATCACCCACTACGAAGAATTGGGCAAAAAAACCCATAATGGATTTTCCGACCATCCATGGGATAAGAAAAGCACAAAAATCAGTCGGTGGCAGATGACGTCATAGGGCCTCAGGTCGTTGTGGAATTAGACATTCAGCACCCGATGGCGGATACATGATGTCCCATGTGGGTCGGACGCGGCAAGGCTCGGCCAGGAGTTCTAACCATGCGCTTAGAGATGGCCTCGTACCACGTTAAAGACGTACAATGGTCAGACCGAACGGCATACGAAGACGGGATTTTGTACGTCGACCAGGAGGCGTTGCGACGCCTGGTTATGGAGGAAGGTGACTTTGCCGGCGTCGACCTGGAGATTGTACGGCCGGGAGAGGCGGTTCGTCTCATCCACGTGATTGACGTTGTCGAGCCTCGCTGTAAGGCAGAAGGTGGCAGCACCTTCCCAGGCTTGCTCGGACCGGTGCGGACCGTAGGGGAGGGGAGGACCTACAGGCTGGCTGGCATGGGCATGGTATCTGTTAGTGAGCCAGTTGCCGGTGAGACCACCTACTGGAGCGAGGCCATCATGGATATGGCCGGCCCAGGCGCAGAGGCGAGCCCGCTAGGGTCGGTCATTGCGCTGGTGCTAAACCTCACGCCGCACAGCGAGTACCTGCGTGCTGACGGTCCCGAGGCAGAAGTTCATAACGTCATGCGAGGTTCTATCCTCGCACAACGGTACAACCGACAGGTGCGAATCGCGCAGCTCAAGGCCGCCGCGTACCTGGCCAAAGCTGCGGTGGCGACGGCGCCAGAGGAGATCAAGGTCTACGCCTTGGCGCCGCCCAGCCAGCGCCTGCCTCGTGTGGTGTACCTCTTCCAGGTCAGGCCGCTGATCTACGGCGACAGCTTCGATAAGCTCTTGCCCACTCTCCTGCATCCCAATGAGGTTCTGGACGGGGCCCTGGTTGGCATCCGCAAGGGTGATGCCTCATCTCGGGAAGTTACCTACTTCTACCAGAATCCTTCGGTCATCACATCGCTGTATGAGCGTGATGGTGAGGACTTGGAGTTCGTCGGAGTGGTGCTCTTTCCCACCATGACATCCGACATGGATGCGAAGGAACGTGTTGCCGAGTACGCCGCCAAACTGATGCGGATGCTGAAGGTCGACGGCGTCTGCGCCAGTTCAGGGGGCGGCGGTAACCCGTGGATCGAGTTCATGCTATGTTGCCAGAAGTGCGAACGGGCAGGCATCAAAACCGTGCTCGTGCTGCCAGAGTCTGTCGGGGCTCCAGACGACTCCGGGTTCGTGCATTACGTGCCGGAGGCGGTGTCAATCGTCAGCTCAGGCCGAACCACGCAGCCCATTGCGTTGCCAGCAATGGAGCGGGTGATCGGCGGGGACCGCTTCTTCAACCTGGATGTCAGTCCGGCTGGAGAGTTGAATATCCCGCTGCAATATCTCCTGGGCTGCACGACGAACTTGGGTCATGGCCGATTAGCTGGGAAAGAATACTAAATGGGACCGCACGACCTTGGCAAACGGACAGCGCTCATAGACTCGCGGCTCAGCACAATTAGAGCGTTGGGTAAACGGATCTTGTGCGGGCTGATTGAAGAGGGGACCCATGATGAAACGACGCGTACTCCATTATCTCAACCCATTCTTTGCCGGCCTGGGCGGTGAGGAAAAGGCCGATCTGCCTCCACAGGCCAAGGACGGACTGATAGGGCCAGGCCAGGTGTTGCAGCAAATGCTCGGCGATGACGGGGAGGTCATCGCCACGGTCACCTGCGGGGATAACTACATCAACGCCCATCAAGAACAGGCACTTGATACTATCCTGGGCTATGTGCAAGGTTACCGACCCGACATAGTGGTGGCTGGCCCTGCCTTCAACGCCGGACGCTATGGCCTGGCCTGTGGCCTGGTCTGCAGTGCGCTGCAAGAGCGCCTGGGCATCCCTTCGGTCACCGGTATGTCCCCTGATAATCCGGCGGTGGAACTGTACCGCGCCAAAACAACCATCGTGCCCACGACGTCTACGGCCACGGGCATGTCAGAGGCCCTCGGCAAGATGGCTCGCCTGGCGGCAAAGCTGGCCCAGGGCCAACTCGGTCCGGCGCATCTGGAGGGGTACATCCCCAAGGGGCTGAGATTCACCGAGATCGTCTCAGAGCCGGTCGGCAAACGCGCTGTCGAGATGCTCATGCTGCGGCTGCGAGATGAGCCTGTCCACACCGAGTGGGCAGTTCCCCAGTACGGGCGGGTGACCCCGGCACCGCCGCTGCATGATTTGACAAGTGCGACCATTGCCCTGATCACCTCGGGCGGCATTGTGCCCAAGGGGAATCCGCACCGGCTCGAGTCGGCTCGTGCCACCAAGTGGGTCAAATACAATATAGCCGAAGTGCACGCCCTCATGGCCCAGGAGTGGGAGTCCATCCACGGCGGCTACGATACCACCAACGCCAATCAGGAACCCAACCGGGTTCTGCCGCTGGACATGCTGAAGGCTCTGAAGGATGAGGGAGTCATCGGTCGACTGTTTGACGATGTGTACGTTACCACGGGGAATCAGGCCGGCCTGGAGCACGCCAGACGGTTTGGCCAGGAGATCGGGGAAGAACTCCTGGCCGGGGGAGTGGACGGCGTGCTGCTGGTGGCGACCTGAGGGACGTGCAATCGTTGCGGTGCAACGATGGCGAAGGAGATCGAGCGCCTTGGACTGCCCACCTCTTTGATTTCCGCACTAGTGCCCTTGGCGGCGAGCGTTGGCGCCAACCGCATCGTGGAGGGCAAAGCGCTGACGCACCCGTTGGGGGATCC
>JAPULM010000391.1 GCA_027294925.1 bacterium | reverse complement strand
ACGGCGCCAAAAGCCACAACCATTTTCATTCCCTGGGCCAGCAACTCAGCGTGGGGCGCCAACTTATGCCAGGAGAAAAGCGTAAAGCCACTCTGGTCGTAGAACTGAATGAAGAGGGCTTTCTTGATCGGCTTGAGAACCCAGAAGCTGCTGATGACAAGGAAGAAGTAGCTGAACATGAGCAACGCCAGGGGCAACTCGTCCTTCTGGATGGTGAAAATGGATTTCAAGGGGTTGTGTGAGGCCACGTTTCCGTCCTTCAAGCAAGGATATGCGGCTTCACCATAACCCAATTTGTACACCGGGACAAGTCCATGTAAAGGGAAGGGGAAGCAGGCAGTACGATGATTAGTATTCGCTCACTGGAATTTAGCTACGGCAATGCGGACTTTCGCCTCACCATCCCCGAATTCGTCATCGCCAGGTCCGAGAAGGTGGCCATCATCGGCCCGAGCGGCTCGGGCAAGACGACCCTGCTGCATCTCATGGCGGGCATTCTCACACCACAGCAAGGCAGTGTGTGGGTAGAGGAGGTACAAATCAACGCCCTCAATGATGCCAGCCGACGTGATTTTCGCATCACTAACCTTGGCTTTATTTTCCAAGACTTCGAGCTGCTCGACTACCTCAATGTGCTGGACAACATCTTACATCCCTATCGCATTACCGGGGCGCTGAAGTTGGATCGTGGTGTGCGGGCACGTGCCGCGACACTCGCCAAAGCGATGGGGATTAGCGACAAACTCAAGCGTCATCCTAATGACCTGTCACAGGGTGAAAAGCAACGTGTCGCCATCTGCCGGGCGTTGTTGCCAGAGCCGACGTTGATTCTGGCGGATGAAGCAACGGGTAACCTCGATCCGGCGAACAAAAGCCGCATTCTAGAGCTTCTTTTCCGCAACGCGGCGTCGCGTCAGGCAACGCTGTTGGCGGTGACCCATGACCACGCCCTGCTCAAATACTTCGATCGGGTGGTGGATTTCCAAGATTTTCGCCAGGCGGCAACCGCATGATCGACAGTCTCTACGTCGCCTGGGAATATGTAAAATTCAACAAGACAAAGACGGCTACCCTGGTGGCGTGCGTCACGCTGATTGCGATTTTGCCCATCGCCCTTGAGCTTCTGCTCAGTGAAAGCGAACGTCAGTTGCGTGCTCGTGCCACCTCGACCCCATTGGTCATCGGCGCCAAAGGTAGCGCTCTGGATCTAGTGATGAACAACCTGTACTTCGGCGACGAGATACCGGAACTCATTTCTATGCAAGCCGCTGAGCAGATTATGACGTCCAGCCTGGCGCTGCCGATGCCGATGTACGTGCGGTTTCAAGCCCGTGGCTTCCCTATCGTTGGCACGACGCTGGATTATTTTGACTGGCGTGGATTGACCGTGGCCGAGGGGCGTCTTTTGGCTGTGCTGGGCGATTGTGTGGTGGGCGCAAGCGTGGCCGAGCGTCTGGGGCTCAAAGCAGGGGACAGCCTGATCTCATCGCCTGAAACCCTGTTTGATCTGGCCGGCGTCTATCCACTGAAGATGACAGTGGTCGGCGTCCTGCGGAAGTCCCATACGGCGGACGACCTGGCGGTATTTGTCGATCTCAAAACCGCCTGGATCATCGAGGGGCTCGGGCACGGTCACCAGGATGTCACACGGAGCAAAGATACGACCGTCATTCTGCAACGCACCGATACCAACGTCATCGCCAACGCCAAATTGCCACAGTACACCGAGATTACCGAGGCCAACCTGGACGCCTTTCACTTTCACGGTGATCCGTCCGTGTATCCGCTCACCGCGGTGATTGCACTGCCGCATGATCAGAAAGCCGGGACGATTTTGCGGGGACGATATCTCTCCGGCGACGCCATGCACCAAATCGTACGTCCAAAGGACGTCATTGATGGTTTACTGGAAAATATCTTCCGGATCAAGAATTTGCTCGACGCCGTGATCGTGCTGGTGGGGCTGGCCACGGTGCTGGCTATCGTCTTGGTGTTCGCGCTGTCTCTGCGCCTGCGCCAGCAGGAGATTAGCACCATCTTCAAACTCGGTTGTCGTCGCCTGACCACTGTCCGCATGGTCGCCGCCGAAATTGCTATTATCGTGGGTATCAGTGGGTTCCTGTGCGCGGGGTTGGTCCTGCTGGTGTGGCACTATGACAACGATCTCGTAAGGATGCTGTTCATTGGCTAAATACGTTCTCGCCAATTTATGGCTGGCCTTTGCCATCTTTAGTCTTGCGTCGGCAGCCGCGCCGACCGACCGCCTGAGGGTGTACGTGGTCAACTATCCCCTGCAATACTTTGCCGAGCATATCGCGGCAGAGCACGCAACCGTGGTGTTCCCAGCTCCTCCGGATATAGACCCGGCGTTTTGGATGCCCGATGTCAAGACGATTGCCGCCTACCAACGGGCAGATCTCATCCTGTTGAATGGCGCCGGCTATGCCAAGTGGGTCAACAAGGTCACCTTACCGCAATTCAGACGGGTCGATACCTCTGCCGGTTTTAGGGATCGGTATATCAAGATGGCCAATGTGGTGACTCATACCCATGGGCCGACAGGCGAGCATGCACATGAAGGTATCGCCTTCATCACGTGGCTTGATTTTGACCTGGCCGCCCAACACGCCAAAGCCGTCATGGATGCACTGAGTCGGCGGCAACCTGCTCGCCGCGCTACGTTCCAGCGCCGTTATGCGACATTGGCACAAGACCTGAAAACACTTGATGATGAACTGAAAACCATCGTCTCACAACGTCCACGGCAGCCTTTCGTCGCCTCACATCCGGTGTACGACTATCTGGCCCGCCGCTATGGCCTGCGCATCAAGAGCGTCCACTGGGAGCCTGGCGAGCTACCGACCGAATCCCAGTGGGCGGCGTTGGCTGTCATCCTGCAAGAGCATCCGGCGCGATGGATGATCTGGGAGGGTAAACCACACCCTGACGTCGTGGCAAGACTCCAAAGCATGGGCATCAACAGCTTGATTTTCGATCCGCTTGGTCATCTTCCGCCAGGCGGTGATTTTATCAGCCTCATGCAGCGAAACGTCGAAAACTTGCGCCAGGCTTTCCAGTAATTCGACGCTGCCGCCAAAGCGGCCAGCGGCCGTAGCACAGCAAATCGTGGCCTGGACATGCTGCTCAGGATAGATTAGGCTAAAGCCCCAGGCGGTCCCCTTAGAAGCGTAGGTTTTTGAGTCAAATGGGAAAGGGGGTCCGGAACCATGCCTTACGGAAAAACCTACCTCTGAAAGCAGGAGTTCCCAGGTGGGAGGGCCACGGGAGTGGACGAACGTGCAGGGGGTAAATCCAT
>JAPULM010000390.1 GCA_027294925.1 bacterium | reverse complement strand
AGATGGAAGTGATTTTATGGTCTGCAGGCGTTGCAAATGATCAATTGATAAGTCAATTTGAGGAAGGAAAAGGGCTGGACTTCTTGAAGCAATACGGGAATTGGAGGCCCGATATTGCCTCAAACGAAAGGCCTAGAGGGTGTTTTAGACGTCGCGTTTATTCTCGGCGCGTTTGAGCTGCGCTTTGGCGCGAATGTTGAGCGATTGGAGAATGCCGGCGTCGACGGCTGCAATGACATCTGTTGCACAATCTAAATCGGTTTCGGAAATACCCGCTTTCCCTGCGTCCGCAAGGCGGTGTTCCACTCAGGGTTGGCAGTTGCGCACCATGGCGACGGCCAGACCCATCAAGATCTTTTCGCGTTCACTCAGATTGGTGACGGCATGGGCGTCACGATAAAATTGCCGAAAGTCGGCCCGGTCGTTCATGGTGATCTCCTGGAGGTTTTAGTTACAGCTTACGGTTTGTAATTGTTGGGCCAGAATATGTGCCGCGACCGCGTCGCAATTGTGTGTGGTACAGTATCCTTGAATCGGGGTTTGCTCGGCGACCGCCGGTCGCCAGATGATGCCTCAGGTTTTTGATTCGAAATGATAGGTGATACCGGCATGAACATCCAGGATAAAGGGCGCCGCGAGCTGTCCGGCGTGTTCGGCGCTACCGTCAATGCCTTCGTTGCGATGCATGAAGCGCAAGGTATGTTGCCCTGGGGGAACGCGGAGTTGGCTGAGGTGTGTTAAGGTGTCAATTTGCTGATCATTGAGAGATAGAAGGCGCATAGAGCTTGGAAAAGTAAGGATCGCGTGGGTGGCTGCCCGTTCCGGCTGTTGGGGGGTGGGGAGGGTCGTACAACCCAAGAGATAGGCTAATCCCAAGAAGAGCCATAGCCAACGCGTTTTCCATTGCACATCTTTTTCCCTTCTGCTCAGAGCGGATAGCTCTATGTATAGACGGATGCTCTCCGATTGGCCACCAGCATAGCGGGTTTTATCGCGTATCGCAATGCTTGGCGCTAGCAGTTGATCTGCATCGGTTTATGATGCTAGGATGGACTGTTGCAGTCACCTGGTTACGCATGGATTGATGACCTACAAGGTGGTATAGCAGGATGGGGCAAGGTATATGCACTCGGCTTTTCCGGGAAAAGCCGAGCGCATGCTGGAAGCACTACTTCCGGGTTGTGGGGCCGGATGAGGCCGGTGTTTCGTCAGAGGAGGCGTTGCTGTCAGAAGCTTCGGAAGTCTTCGAAACGAGTGATGCGGTCTTGGGGTCCAATGTAACGTGGCCTTGTGCGATTTCGCGTATCGCAACCGAGAATTGGTTTTCCCCTTCATGCCGTTCGACGCGAGCCTGGGCGCCGTGGTTGAGTTGGCGGATGCGTTTGGCGATCAGCATAGTCGTCACGTAACGATTGCCTATGTTCTTAATGGCGATATCAAGCTGTCCGTGCTGGGTGTCCAAAATACGGCCTCCTGGCAGATGAAACAAACTCATATCAGGCTAAAGGAACGACATTATACCGTAAATGGCATGTAACTTGCTACATGCTGCCTCATTTTTATGGCGCCAACACAGCCGAGTCGATGCCCTTGAACCGTGCGGAGCGTCGGATCATATTTAAAAATAGCAGATTGCAACTTACCAGACGAGCAGGGCGCGGTCCACCGTGTGAGGCTGTCTAGAGATACTTGAGAGAGCTGTGGGAGGGCAAGGGAAACAACGTGAGTGATATAGGAAAACCGATATGGGAAACGCGTATACCACTGTCGCGCCGCGCCCTACATGAATTTGCCGATCGTTTGCTAGCCGAGGATGTCGGGCAAGGGGATCTGACCACGCAGACGATTGTGTCGCCAGAGACGCAAGGGCATGGACGCATATTGGCCAAACAAGCGTTGGTGTTGGCCGGTCTCGAGATGGCGGTGGCTGTATTCGAAGTCGGGGATGATAGGATACAGGTCAAGCGTCTGGTGGAAGATGGCACACATGTATTGCCTGCTACCATCTGTGCTGAGATTGATGGCCCGGCGCATGTGTTGTTGACTGCTGAACGGGTGGCGCTCAATATGTTGCAACATCTCTCTGGTATTGCAACCCTGACGCGGTGTTATGTCGAAGCGGTGCAGCATACCCCAGCGCGTATCATCGACACCCGTAAAACAACCCCGGGGTTGCGGTTGTTAGAGAAATACGCGGTTCGGGTTGGTGGTGGACACAACCATCGCTTTGGGTTGGGGGATGGGATTCTCATTAAAGATAACCACATTGAGATTGCGGGAAGTATCACCAGGGCGATTGACAGGGTGCGAGTTGCTGTGTCGCACCTGCACAAGATAGAGGTGGAGGTCGAAAATCTGACGCAATTGCAAGAAGCCCTGGCGGCTGGCGCTGATGTGATCTTGCTGGATAATTTAACCCCTGAGCAGACCCAGGAAGCGGTGCGCCAGGTACGAGCTGCGCCGGGCGGTGAGCGTATTATGGTGGAATCGTCCGGTGGCATTACGCTCGATACCGTGCGGCATTATGCTGAGGCTGGGGTGAATTTGATTTCTTCAGGGGCTTTGACGCACTCCGCACCGTCAGTCGATATCAGTTTTGCGATCAAGCTAGCAGCCGGGGGATGAAAGCAGCCCCACGTGGCTGGCAGCGGCGCAAATTTTGAGCCGCTGTCAGTGCAGTGGTCTTCATCGGCAACTTCCATGCGCTATTCAACGTCTTGTCGGGTTGGGCCACCATCGATGTTGAGGGTAGCGCCGGTCATAAAGCTGGAAGCATCCGAAGCCAGAAAAATGGTCGGATAGGCGATCTCTTCCACCCGTCCCCAACGTTCCATGGCAACGCGTGCAGCGATGTTACGATAGACCGCTTCGGCATCGGGATTGGTTCGGTGTAAGACGTCGAGATAGCCTTCGGTTGCAACAGGCCCAGGTGCAATACAATTGACCCGAATATTGTGGGGTGCCCACGACATGGCGAGGGTGGTGGTGAAGTTGATGACGGCGGCCTTGGAGGCCGCATAGTGCGACATCATTTGTGAGCCACGTACGCCAGCTATCGAGGCGATGTTGACAATGACGCCTTGCTGACGCTCAATCATGTGCTTGCCTACCGCTTGGCAAAATAGGAAAACGCCGTTGAGATTGATGCTAACCACGGCGTTCCATCCATTTAGGCTGATGTCTTCTACCGGGGCG
>JAPULM010000039.1 GCA_027294925.1 bacterium | reverse complement strand
CCGGAAACGCGGAAGAAAGTGCAAGCCCCCTTGGTTCACCCTTGGTTTGAACCGGGATGTCCCCCTGTGCTGCTGGCAGTGGGTCGGTTGGCCAAGCAAAAAGATTTTGGCACCCTGCTTAGGGCTTTTGCCCGACTGCGCCGGTCGCAGCCGGCCCGGCTGCTTATTTTGGGCGAAGGCCCGGAACGTCCAGCACTTGAAACTCTGGTTCGGGAGTTAGGTTTGGAACAAGATGTGAGACTGCCCGGCTTTGTCGACAACCCCTACGCCTATATGGCTCGCGCTTCGGCCTTTGTCCTGTCCTCCTTGTGGGAAGGGTTACCGACTGTTTTGGTGGAGGCTTTATTTTGCGGTGCTCCGGTTGTGGCTACGGATTGCCCCAGTGGCCCTCGCGAGATATTACGAGGCGGGGAGCTTGGCGGTCTGGTGCCGATGAGAGACCCGGTTGCCTTAGCCGACTCGATGCAGATGGCCTTGGCCGGTAAAATCCCACGCCCGACGCGCGAAAGTTGGCAGTCATACACTGTGGAAACCGTTGTCGATCGCTATATTGCCATCCTATTTGGAGAACAACAGTTCGCTCAAGTAACCCCCTAGTGTATAAAGGGGAGATCCATCATACCTACCGTCTATACACGTCAACATCCTGTTTCTCTGGCAGGCAACCAAACAACGTACATCCACTCCGAGCGTGAAAGACAAATACAGGCATCAGAATCACCGGGTTATTTACTTATCAGTCCGAATTTTATTAAGTCAATATCTGAGGTATACAGCTAAATGTGTGGAATCTGTGGTTTATACACATCATCAATCTCTACAGAGATAGCGGATATCCTGCCAAGAATGAACCAGGCTCTTACCCATCGAGGACCTGATGAGGCCGGGCACTACTACCATCGGGCCTGCGGTATAGCAATGCGACGATTATCGATTATCGACGTGGCCGGCGGGCACCAGCCGATATTTAACGAAGACAAGCAACTTGTGATTGTCTTTAACGGTGAGATCTACAATTTCCAGACGCTTCAAAAAATGCTGCGTGACCGGGGTCATCTTTTCCAAACCCAGACGGATACTGAAGTTATCGTCCACCTTTATGAGGATGAAGCCGAAAGTACGCCGGAATTTTTGAAGGGGATGTTCGCTTTTTGTATTTATGATCATCGTGATGACTCGCTGTTTATTGCCCGAGACCGATTCGGCGAAAAACCGCTGTATTATCATTGCAATCCTCAGAACGCGTTTGTCTTTAGCAGCGAAATAAAAAGTTTAGTTGAGTGTTCCCTTATCCCTCGACGGTTGGATTACGAAGCTTTGGGATATTATATGCGAGTTGGCTTTGTGCCGGCTCCACTGACGATGTTCAAAGATATACGCATTTTGCCACCGGGGCATTGGCTAAAATGGCGGGCCGGTCAACTGGAGATACGCCCTTACTATAGCGTTGACTATCGCCCGGACCCGACCTTGGCGCGGGAAGCTGACGCTATTGAAGCAGTTCGAGCAACCTTACAGCAGGCCGTCGCCCGGCAGGCGATTAGTGATGTGCCGTTGGGAGCGTTTTTGTCCGGAGGCATCGACTCCAGTTCGGTAGTTGCTATGCTACAGACTGTCTCAACCCGACCTGTCAAAACGTTTACCATGCGTTTTGAAGAGGAGAGCTATGATGAAGGTAACATCGCCCGCCAGGTTGCTCAGCATCTCGGTACAGATCACCATGAATTTGTCGTTCCTAATGTCGCTTTCGAGCCTGATGATTTCTGGCGTATTGTCGAACATGTGGGGCTGCCTTTTTTAGATACTTCCGCCATCCCTACTTACATCTTGAGCAAACACATACGGCAGAGGATAACTGTTGCACTTTCGGGAGATGGCGGTGATGAAATGTTTGCCGGGTATGACTTATTTCAATGGGGACTGGCAATCAGGCGCATGCAGAGGTTGCCTCAGCGATTTATTGGTTCCAGCGCCTGGATCGCCAATTGGTTAAGCCAGTGGCCGATCCTTTCCAACATTTCCGGTTTGCGCCGTATTCGTCGCGGTCTTAAGGGCGCTTCCAGTCCGCATCACCTCTTACCGATTGAAATACACGCGCTGTTTGAACTAAGTGAGCTAAATGCGTTACTACGCTGTGAAAACGTATTGGCTGTGGCAACCGGCGATCTGCCTCTTTTTACCGAGCTTCCACCGCAAGCAGAGGACTGGAGTTGTCTGCGCCAATTGATGTATTATCGCCTGAAGCACACATTGCACGACAAGATGCTCACTAAAGTTGATAGGATGAGCATGGCGGCTTCGATAGAGGTACGTGCGCCCATGCTTGATGTTGACCTTGCCGAGTTGAGCATGCGGTTGCCCGATGAACATTTGATTCAGAACGGTGTAGGTAAGTCTGTTTTGCGGAAAGCAATGCGAGGAAAAATCCCGGATGTTGTATTTACGCATCCAAAAACCGGCTTTAATATACCATTGCATCGATTTCAGAATCATCAATACAAAGCAATGGCTTGTGAACTGTTACGCAATCGAGGAGGCATCATGCAATTGTTTTCTCAAGACGCTATAAACGAAACGATCCGAATCGGCATTTGTCAGCAATCGGATAAGGCGGTTCGAAGCGTTTATCGAGCAAGCCATCAGCTATGGGGGCTTATGCAATTGGCCGCCTGGCAAAAACGGTTCAAAGTGAGCTTATAGGTGAGTAACGCGAAGCCCATGCCCAAGCAGGAAAGACACGGCCAGATCCGGCCTGAATCAAAAAACAAAATACCTCACATATTGGTTGTGGGCCCACTGCCTCCGCCACTTGCGGGCACGAGTATCAGCTTTAAGCTGTTTTGCAGTGAGATCGAACATCATCCTGCCAAGTTGCATGCGGAAATCATCAATTCTGCACCAAAGCAACTTAACGGCCAAACAGCATTATTTACCGCTGCCAACTTTACAACAGCGATGCGCATTTTCTGGCAGTTCTGGCGAAGAATTAAGTATGCGGATCAGGTACTGATCTTTGGATCTAACCAATTCTTGCTGTCAATGGGTTCCATATGCCTCTGGATTGCAAAAATCCTCGGTAAACCCTGCTACATCCGAGTGTTTGGCGGATCCTTGGATCTCTATTGTAGTAGTTTGCATCTCATATTGCGTCGATTTTTTCTCCAGACTTTGCATCGTGCCGACGGCCTCATTGTGCAAACAAAATTGCTCTGCAGTCACTTTACTTATTTGGTCGGTGGTGCCGTCCATATGGTGCCGGGTTACCGCGCGTTGCCTGAATCAGGTAACGGTTGCCCAAATTCTGATAGTAAGTTCGAAGGAAGACTACGCCTTGTCTTCCTTAGTCATGTTCGGGAAGAGAAAGGTATCTTTACCCTGCTTGAAAGTCTACGAAATTTGAGTTCACAGGGAAACAAATCGGTAGAATGTGATATTTTCGGGCCGATCTATCCATCGATTTCTGCACGCTTCAAGCGTGAACTTGTCGCAACCAACAATGCTACCTACAACGGCGTCCTAAGCCAGGATCAAATCGTGCGCACTCTCAGCCAGTATCATGCTCTTGTTTTTCCTACACACTATCAAGGGGAAGGGCATCCGGGCGTCGTAATAGAGGCTATTATGGCTGGCATTGCGGTCGTTACTACGGCATTTCGGTCCCTACCTGAGGTGGTTCAAGATAGGGTAAATGGGCTATTGGTTCCCCCTCAAGATCCGCAGAGTCTGATGGATGCTATTGTATTGATCGACAACGACCGCCAGTTGCTTGTTGATATGGCCAAGCAAAGCTGGGAAATGCGTACTCGCTACTCCGTGGCAGAGCTGGTGCCGCTGATTTTGCGACCAATGGGCATCGATGTTTAAAGCACTGGGGAAAAACCATGCAGGTAGATAAGTACTTTCTCACTATACGCTATCTGAAGCCAAGACAGTTCTGCGGATGGTTGCGCATGCTGGCACATCGTAAGGGATTACATCGTTCACAAGCTTATCGATCACGATATATGCGTCGTGCGACTGGCAGAGAG
>JAPULM010000389.1 GCA_027294925.1 bacterium | reverse complement strand
CAGGGGTACCGGTTTGTCGCGCCCCTGACGACGTGTAGCGCGCATCCTGTCCCAACAGAAAATTTGGCCATGCCACCAGCGGTGCTCGATACAGCTTCAGTACCAACCCGCACCGATAGACAGATAAGCAGCGGACCGTTGGCCACCATTCTTGCGGTGGATGACGAGATAAAAAACATCAAGCTGCTGGATGCGTTGCTGACGCCGAGGGGCTACCGGCTAGTTACCGCCGCCGATGGCGAGGCCGCTCTGCAACAGGTCAAAGACCTGCAACCTGATCTCGTTTTGCTTGACGTTATGATGCCGGTGATGGACGGCTTTGAAGTTTGCCGCCAACTCAAAGATAACCCCGAGACCTGCTTGATTCCCGTGCTCATGATGACGGTGCTGGATCGGCTTGAGGACCGCGTGCGGGGTATCGAAGCGGGGGCTGACGATTTCCTCACCAAACCCGTGCATCGTGATGAATTGCTGGCGCGCGTACGTACTTCGCTGCGCATGAAACAGGCTATTGACCGTAAGGTAGGGTCATCTTCACGGCCGCTATATCTGACCATTCAGCGCCAGGCAGATAACCTGGTAATAGACCTGGCCGGGGGCGATACCGTGGTTCCGCGTGCCCACATTCAGCTTGATGGGGAGCTGCTAGACGAAATTAGCGATGAATATACGCGTCTGATGACCCTGGACGCTCCGGCTGGGAACGACGATGCGCTGCGACGTCTGGGCGATCTGATCGCAGGCTATTTACTTCCCCCATCTATACAACAGCGGCTTGATGAAACGGCGCCGACGGAGCTGGTATTACGGCTGGACGATCGTTTGCTACAGGTGCCTTGGGAGTGGGCTCGCAGTGGTAAGACCTATTTGTTTGACAAATTCCGCGTGGGGCGTCAGGTGACGACCGGCCAGCTGTCGCGCCATGCAACAAGACCGAAGCATGCCAAGACGCTGAAGTTTCTCCTCATTGTAGACCCTACTGAGCGTGTCGCCGGGGCGGTTGCGGAAGCGGAGCAGCTTGCCACTCTGCTGCGCTGCTACCCGCGCCTTGCTGTACAGGTCTTGCGAGGCAAGCAGCTACGCAAGCTTGAGCTGCTGCAGGCGCTGAACGACAGTGATCTGGTTCATTTTATCGGTCTGACGTCTGTCGACCCCGAGCAGCCCGAACGCAGTGCTTGGTGTCTATCCGACACCGTGCTCACCGTGTCGGAATTTAGCCGTTTGACGCAGCCGCCACTTCTGGTCCTGGCTCATGCTGGGTAGGTGTCCGGGGTTGATTGTCGCCCGCCTGGCTTGCATGTTGGCAGGGATTTTATGCTTGCCGGGGTGCAACATTATTTGACCCCTTGCTGCATACGGCATGATGCCGGGAGTGCAACCTTTGCCGCTGATATGTATCACCCCCATTTGTTACAGGGCACGTCTCTTGGCGACGCCCTGGCGGCAGCTAGAGCGCAAGCTGATCAGGCGATGAAGGCGGACGCTCTGCTGTGGACACGTTTTATTCACTATGGCAATCCTGCCTTTCAGTTGCCCTTGCCATAGCTCTGCTCATCGAGTCGGTGCTCGAGATCGCCCTTGACACGGGCCGCTCCGTATATGACAGTTGCTACCTGGCATTGGCATTGCTAACCGACTGTCGGCTTGTTACGGCTGACCGACGACTGTTCAATGCGTTGCAAAGGACCCATTATGCCGGGCATCTGACGTGGGTGGCGGATTTAGACGTAAAAACACGAGGTACCCGGACACAAATTTCTCTCTCTTCCTGACCTGGGAAGGCGGATTTTTGGAAAACTGAATCGTTCTGTACGGAGAGATATACGCGTAGGAGACACGAAATGCGGCTGATCATTGATCGCGATGTGGCGGTGGAAATGCGGGATGGAACGGTCTTGCGAGCCGATATCTACCGACCGGATAGCGCCGAAGCATTGCCGGTGCTTGTACAACGAACGCCTTACGACAAGGGGGCGCCGCGCATTTCGTCTTTGCTGCTCAACCCGTTGCGGGCCGCCAGTGCCGGCTATGCCGTTATGGTGCAGGACGTGCGTGGCCGATTTGCCTCCGATGGCGAATTCTATACCTTTCGGCACGAACCCGATGACGGTTACGACACGATTGATTGGGCTGCTGGGCAGCCCTGGTCGACGGGCAAAGTGGGGATGTTCGGCCTCTCCTATGTGGGGGCCACGCAGTGGTTGTCTGCCATCAAGACACCCCCGGCACTTGGCGCCATGGTGCCGGTGGTGACAGCGTCGGATTACCATGAGGGTTGGGCCTACCAAGGCGGGGCGTTTGAACTAGGCTTCAATGCCAGTTGGACGCTCAGCAACCTGGCCCTGGCGACACTGGTGAAGCGGCAAAAGGCCGGCGAGGTGTTTCCGGATGGTTTGCGGCAGGACTATTTTCGCCTGGTGGATGATATGTGCCAGGCGTTTGACACCCTGCCGTTGCAAGATCTGCCCCTATTGAAAGATTATAACCTGGCGCCCTATTACTACGACTGGTTGCAGCATCCCAATGATGATGACTACTGGCAGCAGTGGAAAATCGAGGCGCAATACGGCAAGGTGACGGCGCCGGCCTTAAACGTCGGTGGTTGGTACGATATTTTTCTCGGCGGCACCATTCGCAATTATCTCGGCATGCGCCGGCACGGCGGCTCACCGGAAGCGCGCCAGTTTCAGCAGTTGCTGATTGGCCCCTGGAAACATGGCCTGCCGCTGGGTAGTGTGAGCGGTGATCTATCGTTTGGCATTATGGCTGAATCATTCGCCATTGATATGGAAGGCATTCACCTGCGTTGGTACGACCACTGGCTCAAAGGGCTGGATAACGGGGTGCGCGACGATGCCCCGGTACGCATTTTCGTCATGGGTGAAAACGTCTGGCGTGAGGAAGCAGAATGGCCGTTGGCCCGCACCCAATACAGGCACTATTACCTGCACAGCGGCGGAGGCGCCAACAGCCTGAATGGCGATGGCGTTCTCAGTCCGGAATCTCCAGGCATGGAACAGCCGGACCGTTTTCTGTACGATCCGCGCCATCCGGTGCCAACCCGCGGCGGCCCGCTGTGCTGCTGGCCAGGCGCTTTGCCGCAGGGTCCCTATGATCAGACAGTGGTGGAACACCGCGAGGACGTGCTGGTTTACACCACCCCGCCCCTGCGAGAAGATGTCGAGGTGACCGGTCCGATTCTGGTCACTTTATATGCCATGTCATCAGCCGTGGATACCGATTTCACCGCCAAACTGGTTGATGTGCACGCGAGCGGGTTTGCTCAGAATCTTACCGACGGCATCATCCGGGCACGCTACCGGGAATCGACCAACCAACCACAGCCCATTGAGCCCGGCGAGGTCTACGCCTACACCATCGATCTGTGGGCCACCAGCAATGTGTTTAAAGCTGGGCATTGCATTCGTCTGGAAATCTCGAGTAGTAATTTTCCACGTTTCGATCGCAACCCGAACACCGGTGGCGAACTGGGTACGGAAACCAACCTGGTGCCGGCCATCCAGACCATCTACCATGATGGCACGCACCCATCACATGTCACCTTACCGATCATTCCTGGCGACTAGCACGGCGCCGCCAATACCCTGCCAAACTGGCAGGGTATTGGGCATTAGGTTTAACAGGCTTCTGCTTCGTGGTGTTGCGCGCCTCTATTGGTGGAATAGATTCAGCGCCGACCCTAAGCGGAACCAGGCGAGCTGTGAAGCGCCGAAGGAATGGTTCAGTTGTAAGGATTCCTCACTGCCATCCGCGTGCTTGATCAGACACGTCACCGGTTTGTCCGGTGCCAGATCGGCTAGTCCGACAAGATTGATGCGATCGTTCTGACGAATTTTGTCGTAGTCGGCAGGGTCCTGAAAGGTGAGAGCCAGAAGGCCCTGCTTCTTCAGGTTGGATTCGTGAATACGCGCAAAGCTACGCGCGATGACCGCCGCGCCACCGAGCAGCCGGGGGGAGAGTGCCGCGTGCTCACGGCTACTGCCCTCGCCATAGTTGTCGTCACCGACCACCACCCACTTGACGCCCTGCGCCTTATAATACCTGGCGTTGTCGGAAATCGACTGGCCCGTCTCGCCACTCAGGATGTTCTTGGCGGTTCCGGCCTCACCCGTATAGGCATTGGTGGCGCCCATAAACATATTGTCACTAAACTTGTCTAGATGACCGCGGTAGCGCAACCAGGGGCCAGCAGGCGAAATATGGTCTGTTGTCGTCTTGCCCTTGGTTTTCACCAGCACCGGCATGTCGAGGAAGTCCTGTCCGTCCCAGGCAGGCCAGGGTTGCATGAGTTGCAGCCGTTCGCTGGTGGGACTGACGGCAAGTTCTATGCCGCTGCCGTCGGCGGGCGGTGCGATGTATGATGAGGCACCGCGATCAAAATCCGCCGGAGGCACTTCAGGAGCGAGTTTTGGCGGCTCGAACTTAAAAGTCTTGCCATCCGCACCGACCAGGGTGTCGGTTAATGGATTAAATGACAACGAACCGGCAATGGCCAGGGCAGTAACAATTTCAGGGCTGCCGATGAAATTCATCGTGGTCGGTTGTCCATCGTTACGGCGTGGGAAGTTGCGATTGTACGACGTCACGATGGTGTTGGGTTCAACCGTCTCATCCGCCGCTCGGCGCCATTGGCCGATACAAGGTCCGCAAGCATTGGCCAGGACGGTGGCGTTGATCTCTCTCAAGCCTTGCAGCTGGCCGTCTCGCTCGATGGTGGCCCGCACTTGCTCGGAGCCGGGTGTCACCATAAAAGGCACCGCTGCATTGAGACCGTGGGCGGTGGCCTGGGCGGCCACATCTGCCGCGCGGCTCATATCTTCATACGACGAGTTCGTGCAGCTGCCGATCAGGGCTGCAGAAATGGCGTCTACAAACCCATTGCCGGAGTCGGCAACCTCCGCCGCTAGCTTGGATATTGGCCGCGCCCGGTCCGGGGAGTGCGGGCCGACAAGGTGCGGTTCCAGGCTTGAGAGATCAAGACGCACCACCGTGTCATAATGTTGCTCAGGATTTGCTTCAACCTCCTCATCCGGCGCCAGCAGGTGGCGATGTGCTTCAGCTAGTGGCGCCAGGTCGCCCTGGCCGGTAGCCCGCAGATACGTCGCCATATGGTCATCGTAAGGAAACATCGAGGTTGTAGCGCCCAACTCGGCGCCCATATTGGTGATGGTTGCTTTGCCGGTGGCGCTAATGGTGCGCGCGCCGGGTCCGATATATTCGACAATGGCGTTGGTGCCGCCGGAAACCGTCAGCGCCCCAGCGACGTACAAAATAATGTCCTTGGGTGCCGTCCAGCCGCTCATCTCGCCGGTCAGATAGACGGCAATGTGCCTGGGATACAAGACTTCCCACGGCAATCCGGCCATCACCTCAACCGCATCAGCGCCGCCTACGCCAACCGAGCAGGCCCCGAGTCCGCCAGCGTTGGGGGTATGGGAGTCGGTGCCAATCATCAACTCGCCGGGGAAGGCATAGTTTTCCAGCGCCACCTGGTGGATAATACCAGCCCCCGGGCCCCAAAATCCTACCCCGAATTTGGCGGCTGCCGAACGCAGAAAGTCATAGACCTCGCTGTTTTCCGCCAGGGATTCACGCAGATCAGCAGCGCCTTCCACACGGGCTTGGATCAGGTGATCGCAGTGCACCGTGGTTGGCACGGCGACTGCAGCCCGCTTGGTCTGCATGAACTGTTGCATGGCCGTCTGACCCAGGACGTCTTGCAGAATCACCCTGTCGGGACGTAGAAACAGGTAGCTCCGTCCGGGTTCCATGACCTGGTTCTCAGGATCGTCAAGATGTCCGAGCAACACTTTGTCGGCCAGCGTCAAGGGCCTGTTCAGGCGCCGGCGGACAATCTCGAGATTGCGCTCCATCGTCTCGTATACGTTGGCCGCCATCTCAGGCGTAGATTCTATACTCACCATTCCCCTGTTCTCCTCCTGTCAGATGTTTCAAGTGAAACAAAACCGTTTCTTGTTGAATGTGGTGGATAGGCATTTTAAAGGATGTTTGCCATCACGTCCACCCATAGCTTTGCCCACCCAGGGGCAGTCAGCTCTCCAAAACCAGCTTCAATGTCGTATTTATGAGATAATATCTCTACACGACATCGCACAACCTATTGTCAAAATTCGCGCTCTAATGCCAATTTTTTGCACCTGGGACGAATTTTAGCATCTTGTAACATCACTAAAGGAGGCGAAGTACATTACTATGGATCTGGAGCTACAAGGTAAAGTCGCCATTATTGGCGGCGCCAGCAAAGGTTTAGGTAGGGCTTGTGCCGAAGTGCTGGCCGAGGAAGGCGCCCGCATCACCATCTGCAGCCGCACCCAGGCTGATTTGGAAGGCGCTGCGCAAGACATTCGCAGTGCGACCGGGGCAGATGTCCTGACCTTTGCCGGCGACCTGGATCATTACGAGACGATTCAGAATTTGATTGCGACGACCGTCGACCACTTCGGGCAGCTCGATATTCTGGTCAATAATTCCGGCGGGCCGCCCCTGGCACGTTCCGCTACGGCCACTGAAGCGCAGTGGGAAACCGCCGTGCAGCGTTCATTATTTTTCTTTGCGCGTATGTCGAGAGAGGCCCTGCCCCATTTGCAACGGCAGGGCGGTGGGCGTATCCTCAATATTCTGGCCAGCACGGTATATCAGCCCATCCCCAACCTGGCGCTGTCCGGCGCCACCCGCATGGGCGTGGTCGCTTTCGCCAAGAGCTTGGCGGACGA
>JAPULM010000388.1 GCA_027294925.1 bacterium | reverse complement strand
CTTCCGAAATCGCCGATCCCGCTTGGGGTGCCCGATAAGGACGAGAGTGAAGAGATCGAGGCCTCCGATGCGAGCATGCGTGCTGGTTCCCGGCGCGGCGCTTTCTCATCCTGTCGGTCCGGCGGGCTGCCTTGCACCCATCACGATTAGGTGAGGCAGGTTTTCCAATATCGCACAGAAGGGGTACACTCGCGGGCAAGGCAACCCCTGGTCAAGGGGTCCACGAGAACAAAGGTATCCTGGTTGGCCAAGTCCGGCTCACCAAGAAGACCCGATAGGGGACAGGGAGGACGACGTGCCCGGCAATACGACGGACATCGAAAAACGGCTTTGATATGACGGACGACGAGGTACCAGAGGTACCAATAGGCGAGCGGTTTAGTCACGTTTACGTCGCGCGTGGTACACCCACGAGGGACAGCCAACGTTTTCGGTACAGACTGGGCGCTTTTTGCTACGAATACCTACACGATTACCGGAATGCCTTTGCGACAATTATTAGTCGTGAGCTTGGCGTTTATGAGTTTTGGGCAGGTAGCTGGAGCATCCGGGAATTCTTTATGAGGGCTGAGTTACGGGATGTGCTTGACCTCATAACGCTTATATGGCGTGAATTAATGCGGATGAGGCAGCAACAGTTGTCTGGTCGATGGCTAGAGTTCGTCGAACGTACGTTAGAAGAAGAAAACTTAGGATATCGTGTTGATGCAAGTGCCGGTGTCCACTACTTCGTCGATGAGGAATTTGAGCAAAATCGCGTAGCGACAATCGAGCGCCTTGCCAGTTCCAGATACGCTGCGGTCTTGTCAGAGTTTGAAAGCGCTCATCAGAAACTTGACGAGCATCCTTCCGACACGAAAGGCGCAGTTCGTGCTGCGTTTGAAGCCGTGGAAATCCTTAGCAAGTTGATGGTTGGTGAAAATAGGATGAGACGCCTCACAGCCCACGAGATCAATAACCATCTGAGACCCATAGTCGAAGATGCCTATGAAGAAGAAGCCGTTGCTTTAACAGCGGCCAACAAGTTCCTTGATGGGCTAATCGACTGGGTTAGCTCCATCCACGAATACCGCCATGGTCAAGAAGTCCAAGAACCGGCACCTCCCCCGCCCGGCCTTGCTGTAGCCATGGTGAGTTCGGGTGCGACATATTTACGATGGCTCGCGGAACTGGATCAGTCGATCAATGATTAAACTTCCTGGGCTTCACGTCGGGTACCTACGGCAAACTCTCTATTGTCGAGGTCCGTGGCATTGGGAAAGCTCCTTATGTGGACGCTAGGAATTGTCCTTGCTGCCGTTGGTTTTTTGATCACGGTGATAGTGGGTCAATGGGGCCATTACGGTGGCCCTAATGTGCCCGGAGCGTTTTGGGGCCGTCCCGGATTGCTTTCTGCGGCGGGTTGGTTAGGACCTGCAATGATCCTCGCGGGCATAGGTCTGATCCTTATCGACCTGATTGGATGATTACGAAATGATCTGGATTGGCATCGTTTGTCTCATTATTAGTTTTGCAGTCTGGCGTTTGACGCAGCCAAAATACCAAGAGTGGAAAGCTCGGGGGTTAGACGATGCAGCCGTCAAACTCAATATCATTCCAGCCATTCTTTTCATTCTTGGGTTATTTCTCTTGATACTAGGGGCATATTAGCGGCCACAATGATCATACCTCCTCCCCTTCAAGCTTAATCAATTTCGTTTCTAGTGCCCCGTTGATTTCAGCCCCATCCTTGCCGTGATGGATTTCCCGGTGACAATTAGGGCAGATGGCGGCAACCCATGAGGGGTGATCCGGTCCTCCATCGGAGATGCGGCGGATGTGGTGTGGCTCCAGATAGGGGGAACCATCCTTGCGCATGAATGGCGCGGGCCGTTCACAGCTTTCGCAGACCCCATCGGCGCGGGCGAGCACATAGTCCCTGACGGCCTTACTGCGCTCATAGTAGCTCTGGGGCGATCCCGTCTTTGCACCACCACCATCGACCTTGGCCGCCTCCTTGAGTGTGGTGAAAACAATCACTGAGCTTGCCGCCAAACCACGGTGCGCAGATAGGGGCTAGGTCAGACGCCGCATCTGGATAATCAGGGCATCTAGCAAATATTTGGTAGCCCAGTTCGGATAGCCGCCTTTGCCTATCATAAAATCGCCAAAGATGGGGAAGGAGCCAGGGAGAGCGCCATCAATGGCGGGGTTCCCGGTGTCCAGTCGTTGGGTCGCCTTGAGGAAGTCCACCAGCCGGTCGGCGGCCTGGACATATTTGATTTCACCGACAATCTCGCCCAGGCGATAGCCGATGATGGCCAGTTGCGCTGAGCCGGCCAGGCAGGACCACTTTACTGCTGGGCGCCAGTTGGTGTCAAAGCGTCCGGCTAGGAAGCCGTTGGGTTGAATGTGGCCCAAAATCGGATCGAGGGCGCGCCGAGCAGCGGCCACGAAGTCGTCTCGGCCCGTGAGCACACCTACTTCCAGAATGCCCCGCAGAGAATAGCCGATGGTGTGGGTCAACGGACGGCGCGGATCGTTCAGACAGTTCTCCCTGAGCCAACCGTTCGGAGTCATGAAGCGCAGCGCACCCTCGACCGCGGAGACTGCGGCATTCCGATAAACAGCTTCGCCGGTCAGCTCGCCAAACCGGTACATCGCCAAGGCGCATAGCACGTTGAAGAGCTTGACCTTGTCTCCGCTGACGAAGGCACCATTGGTCTGGAACAGGCCTTCGTCGGTCAGATCGCCGACGAGAAAATCGGCTGCGCGCCGGGCGGCCTGCTCGATGGTCGTGTCGTCACCCTGG
>JAPULM010000387.1 GCA_027294925.1 bacterium | reverse complement strand
CTGAAAGACGAACTCATCCATGCCCAAAAACTGGCGCTTGATGAAGATAATCGGGTACTGGTCTGGGTTGGAGAATCAGGCGAAACTGAAGCTCCACCCGTCTCAGCCTCTCACCCTGCCAAGACACCCGAACAGCCTACTGGACAGCAAGACCAACCCATCCTTGCTGAACCACTGCCATCCCAACCACCTACCCCCGACGCCGAACGCCGCCAGCTCACCGTCATGTTCTGCGACCTTGCCGACTCCACCAAACTCTCAGGTCAGCTGGACCCCGAAGACCTACGCGACGTGATTCGGGCCTATCAGTCCACCTGCGCCGACGTGATTGAACGCTTCGACGGCTACATTGCCCAGCACCTTGGCGATGGGCTCATGGTGTATTTCGGCTGGCCACAGGCGCATGAAGATGATGCCCAGCGTGCCCTGCACGCCGGCTTGGGTATTCTCAACGCCATGGGCGGACTCAATGCCAGCCTGGAACAGGAGAAAGGTATTCGGCTGTCCGTTAGGATCGGCATTCATACGGGGTTGGTTGTGGTGGGCGAGATCGGCTCAGGGGCCAGTCAGGAACACCTGGCGCTCGGAGAAACGCCGAATGTGGCGTCTCGTATCGAGGGTATGGCGGAGCCGGATACGGTCGCCATCAGTGCCGCCACGTTTCAATTGATTGAAGGCTATTTTTCCTGTCAGAATTTGGGCCAACATGACCTTAAAGGTGTTGCTAAGCCAATGCGTGTGTATCGTGTGCTCGCGGAGAGTGGTGCCCAGAGCCGATTGGACATCGTAAGTGCGCATGGGTTGACGCCATTGGTCGGCAGGGAGCAAGAAGTCGGATTGCTCTTCGAGCGATGGCAGCAAGCCAAAGAGGGCATGGGGCAGGTAGTACTGCTCAGTGGTGAAGCTGGGATTGGGAAATCACGGCTGTTGCAGGTCATGAAGGACCATGCGGCTGGTGATGCGTATACATTGTTGGAGTGCCGCAGTTCACCGTATTATCAGAACACCGCCTTGTATCCCATTACCGATATGCTCCAACGTATTCTCATGTGGCGGCAGGACGACACGCCCCAAGCGAAGCTGGATAGGCTAGAGCAGACCCTGCGTGAGTATCAGCTTGAGCTATCGGAAACGGTCCCCCTGTTTGCCACCTTGCTATCGCTGCCGATACCTGAAGACCACTACCCACCACTCGCGTTGTCACCGCAACGGCAACGCCAGAAGACTCTCGAAACGATTGTGGCGATGCTGTTGCAACAGACAGAGGGACAGCCTGTGCTCTTTATCCTGGAGGACTTGCATTGGACCGACCCCTCGACGCTGGAACTGTTGGACCTTCTCATTGATCAAACCCCAACCGCCGCTATCTATGCGCTGCTCACCTGTCGTCCTACATTCCAACCACCCTGGAGCAGCCGTTCCTACCTGACACAGATTACACTCAACCGGTTATCCCCTAGTCAGATTGAGCACATGGCTGAGCGGGTGGCGGATGGGAAACGTCTGCCAGACGAAGTGCTGCAACAGATTGTCGAAAAGACGGACGGGGTGCCACTTTACGTCGAGGAAATGACCAAAGCAGTCCTGGAGTCGGGGGTACTGAAAGAAGTCAACGGTCAGTATGCACTGGCAGGGTCTGTATCCTCATTGGCGATACCTGCTACCCTTCAGGACTCGTTAATGGCGAGACTGGACCGACTGGTAACCGCCAAGGCTGTTGCACAATATGCAGCGGTCATTGGTCGCCAATTTTCATATGCGTTACTCCAGGCCGTCTCGGAATCGGACGACGCGACGTTACAGCGAGAATTAACCCGATTAGTCCAGGCTGAACTGTTATACCAACGAGGTCTTCCGCCCCAGGCGACATATACTTTTAAGCACGCGCTGATCACGGATGCAGCTTACCAATCCCTGTTGAAGAGCACACGTCAGCAGTATCACCTGCGGATCGCCCAAGTGCTGGTGGAGCAGTTCCCTGAGACGGTGGAGACGCAGCCGGAACTAGTGGCCCATCACTATCAGGGCGCAGGTTCAACCAAGCAGGCTATTCACTACTGGCAGCATGCGGGGGGGAAAGCGATTCAGCGCTCAGCCAATACCGAAGCGATCAGGCAACTTGGTCTGGCCATCGAACTGCTGGCAGAATTGCCGCACAATGCCGAGCGTAATGCGCAAGAACTGGATTTGCAGATGGCCATCTCTGCACCACTGTTGGCGATCAATGGCTTTGCCGCACCCGAATTGGAAGCGGCCAATACTCGGGCGCGTGAACTGTGCGAGATGATCGGACAAACACCGAAGATTATTCCGGCACTCAGCGTGCTGATGCGTTATTACGTCGTCATCGGTCAGCCCAGGCGCGGGTTTGAGACCGGCCAGGCAGCTGAACGCATCCTGCAGCAGTCGGCTGATATTGACCTGGCTTGGATAGCGATTGTCTCCAATGCTGTCGGTGCATCAGCCATGTTGCTGGGCGATTATGCCACGGCAGTGCGCTATGAGCAGTACGGCGTTGAACACAGTGATATCGTCTACCGTGATACCCAGATTCTTACTTACGGTGAGGATATGGGTACGACCTGCCGAGGATTTCTGGCCCTGGTGCAATGGTGTCTTGGCTATCCCGATCAGGCGCGCGCGATGTTTCAGCAGGCGCGCGATCGCGCCGAGCAGTTCTCTCACGCGTTCAGTATCGCCTGGGCGAATACCTTCTCGTTGGTTCTCGATATGCACTTTGCCGATGCTTGTAGCGTTCGCGAGCGAGCAACGTCTACCTATGGCTATGCGGTTGAACACGGTCTGCCATCGTTTCAGCCGATATGCCTGTTCATGCAAGGCTGGGCTATTGCGACGCAGGATCAAGACATGGCCGGAGTCATCCAGATGGAACAGATGCTGGCTATGTTCAAAGCCACCGGTTACACGATCTGGGGCGGTTTTTTCCGTGGCCTGCTGGCTGAAGCTCATCACGCTGTAGGCCAGACGGCGCAGGCAGTCCAAGTAATCGATGCGGCCATTGAGCTCTTCAATCGCAGCGAAGAAGGATACGGACTGGCTGAGGTACATCGATTAAAGGGATTAATGCTATTGCAACAGGGCGGCGAGGATGCTATCCGCGTGGCGGAGGCTTGTTTCCACCAGGCTCTCGCCGTGGCCCGTGCCCAGCAAGCCAAATCCTGGGAACTGCGCGCCGCCAGCAGCCTGGCCCGCCTGTGGCAGTCCCAGGACAAGCGCCAGGACGCCTACGACCTGCTCGCGCCGGTGTACAACTGGTTCACTGAGGGGTTTGACACGGCGGATTTGCAGGAGGCCAAGGCGCTTTTGGACAAGCTGGCATAGACTGGCAGCCATTGTCGTATCATCCTGACACTCCTTGCCCCGCGCCCCTAACGGCGCTACAATACTGCCCAGGATACCCCACGGCCATGGCGTCAAGTGGCCACCAGGAGGGCAGCGATGCGGCAGTGTTTCAAACTGGCACACGGCCATCCGCCATCACTGCTCGTACGCTCGCCGTCTCGCGCTGGCGCGGCGTCGATGCTACCGTTGTGCAGAATTCATGGGAGGACATAGAGAAAGGCAAAGAGTTGGCGAGTTTGAAATCAGCCGTGTCGTCGAGAGCGAGGAGCCGCTTTTCGATCTCTATACTTTTCTGCCCGACGCCACCTCGGATGCCATCGACGCCAACGCCGATTGGCTCTATCCACGTTTTATCGACCCGGATACGGGTCTCGCGGTCTTTGCCTTTCAGTCCTATGTCATCCGCAATGGCCGCCACACTATTTTGGTTGATACCTGCGTCGGCAACGACAAGCCGAGGCCGGCGCGTCCCGCCTGGAACATGCTGAACGGCCCCTATCTCACTGATCTGGCGGCGGCCGGGGTGCAGCCGGAAGAGGTGGATTTTGTCTGCTGTACCCATCTCCATGTCGATCATGCCGGCTGGAATACCCGGCTAGTCGATGGCCGCTGGGTGCCAACCTTTCCCAGAGCCAAATATATTTTTGCCCGCCAGGAGTATGAATTTTGAGAGACCCTTCATAAGGAGGGCGCCCAGGCCCGGGTGCCGAACGTCTATGACGACAGCGTGCTGCCGGTGATGGAGGCGGGACAGGCGGTCCTGGTCGAGATGGACTATCAGCTCGACCACGGTATCTGGCTGGAGCCGGCGCCGGCGCCGGGCCTGCGAAGACAACGTGATGTCGGCGACGACGCGGCGTGCCCTGATCGAACGCGTTGCCGATACCGACATCCTGCCGGCACCGGCGCATTTCGCCTCACCGACGATGGGCCATGTCGTCAGCCGGGGCGATGCCTTTGGCTACAACCTGGTCGATGGGGCTTGAACGCCCTCGACATCGCCCGACACCAACAAGCCAAATCCTGGGAACTGCGCGCCGCCACCAGCCTGGCCCACCTGTGGCAGCACCAGGGCAAGCGCCAGGACGCCTACGACCTGCTAGCGCCGGTGTACGGCTGGTTCACCGAGGGATTTGACACGGCGGACCTGAAGGATGCCAAAGCACTGCTCAACGAACTGACCTGATGTCGGCAATCCTACCTTTGCATGACCCCGTTCCGGCAACCTTGAACATGCATCCGTGTGAATAGCTGGTTTACACTATCCCTCCTCGTTCAACTCCCCTCGGGGGATGGATTCGTTACCAGCTGAATCTGACCCTAAAAAAGCTTGTGACTTTGTAGGGGGAGTGATGCCTCCACTGCTGATCGCCGATGCGGGTCGGTCATCGTATGGCAATGGGATTGATGATCATCTGCACGGCGCCGCGGATGCGAGCCGGGCCGAGGATGAACAGAAACTCCCATGCCTTGTCCTTGACCAGCTCGCGGGTGTCGAGGCTTTCGAGGATGACGATGCCGGCTTTTGGGATCAAAATCTGATGGATCTCGAATACACCGACGCCCTTCTCGAAGGGGATGACCTCGAGACCATAGGTATCAGCACCAACCGCCACCACCTCTTTGGACACCAGATACTCGGCGCCGGTCTTGCCGAGCCCGGGAATGTTGCCGCCCCAGGCTTCGGGATCGGGTTTGGTGCCGTCCTTACCGTCCAATAAATTGTGCCAGCCGGCGTTGAACAGCACCACGTCTCCCTTCCTGATCTCGACACCCTGCTTCTTGGCGGCACCGATGATGTCCTCCTTGGTGTAGGGCGTGCCCGCTTTGACGATCTTCTGGCCGAAATAGCCAGCCATGTCGAGTACCACACCTCGGGCGACGATGGGTGGGTACTTCTCGACGCCGAGTTTGGTGAGGCCCGTGGTCTTGGCGAAGTCGCCGACCTTGTTGCCATTGTAGTAGACGTGGTCGACGCCAATGTGGCCGAGCCCATCAATTTGTGAGCCGATGCCGAGCCAGGTTTGCAGGATGTCGTCGTTATACGTGGTCTTATTGGGTCCCAGTCCATGGCTGGTGGTCTGGCCCGGCTGAAGGATTGTCAGGCTCAGTGTGCGCGGCGGGTACGCCGGCGTCTTGGCATCTATGATTATGCCCAAATTGTAGGTCT
>JAPULM010000386.1 GCA_027294925.1 bacterium | reverse complement strand
GGTGACAAAGCACCGGATGAGATAGCCGATGTGCTCCGGTCCCATTTCGTAGCCTTCTTCCTGCGCTGTCTCGCGGTAAATCTGGATCAGTTCTTGTGTCTGTTCGAGAAACGAGCCGAGTACGATATACGGATAGCGGTGTTGGGCGGCCCAGATCACCGTCTCCGGGCTGGCAGTGCCGGGCACCACGATTGGCGGGTACGGCTTCTGCAGGGGCAAGGCCCAGGGGTTCACCACACGATACTGGAAATGCTTGCCTTCCCAGCGAAACGGGCCGGGACGTGTCCAGGCGGCCACAATAAGGTCGTGAGCCTCTTCGAAGCGCTCGCGATTGTACGCCGGGTTGACGTTGTTGGCCAGACTCTCAACGCCACCACCGCGCACGAAGCCGGAGATTAACCGTCCGCGGGAGATGCAGTCGATCATGGCCAGTTCTTCTGCCAGCCGTAAGGGGTTGTCGATTATCGGCAGAGGGTTGCCCAACATCATGATCTTAGCATTCTTGGTGATCTTTGCCAGTACCGTCCCGGTGATATTGATCGACGCCTGCATACAGAAGGGGGCGGTGTGGTGCTCGTTGATCATAATCCCATCAAAACCCACCTCGTCGGCAATCTGATACTCGTCGTGGTAGCGGCTATAGAGATCACTGGCGAGTTCCGGGTCGTAGTTACTGTTCGGGAACGTCAAACGCAGCGCTGGATGTTCATCTTGTAGGGCCGCATCGTACCCCGTATACGGCTGTTCGGTGAAGTAGTAATATTGCGTGCTTGTCATGCTAGGCTCCTTCCTGCATAGTATCGACGTAGACCTGGCAACCGTTACCGGGCGATAAACGCGCTGATCATCTGGGCTAATTCCTCCGGGCGCTCGAACTGCGGCCAGTGACCACACTTCTCGATCAGCCGCAAGGTAGCTCCTGAGATGGCTTGTTGATAGAGCTGGGCACACTCACGAGGGATGATCCGATCCTCAGCACCCCACACGACCAGGGTCGGGAGCTGCACTTTCTCCAGCATCGCCGGTAAGGCAAGATCATACATAAAAGGCCGGAAACACATGCGCATCGACATGGTGCGTCCCGCCTCGCGGGGGCCGCCGTACTCCAGGAACTCGCCCCCGAAAAGCCGCTGGTACTCGGAAGAGTTGTCAGGGTCATAGAAACACCGCTCAATGACCTGCTTCCAGGGTGTGATGAAGATGTCGAAGATTTCGTCCTGTTGCGGGTGTATGCCCGCAGCGTCAACCAGAATCAAGTTGCGTAGATTTTGAGGACACATGACGGCCATCTGCGCGGCGATCCAGCCACCAACCCCGAGGCCGACCAGGTCGACCGGCCCCAATTCCTGCTGTTGGAGAAACCAGTGATAGAACACCGCCTGATGTGTGATGCTGCTCAGCCATTCAGGGCAAGCGGTCGGGGTATATCCCGGATGGGCAGGGGCGTAGACGGTCGCCTGCGCCGTCAGGGCATCGTGGAACGGGAGCCAGCCCTCGTGTCCCTCGACGCCGTGTAACACCAGCAAGGGTGGGCCTGTGCCGCCATGGGGCAGATAAAGTTCGGTGCCGGCGATCTCGACTCTTTCTTCGCTGAAGCTCTCTGTTGTCGTCATCACAATTCCTCTCCGTCCAGGCCGCTGAATTCAACGTGCGCGAATTACTCTTCAGCAATGCGTGAGAGAATCCAGGTTATCACATGCTGACTGTAAAGTCACTAAAGCAACATTATGTTCAGAAATTGCCGACAAACCTTTTTCCCTATCATCGTCGTACCACCCCCAGCCCCATGGCAGGCCAGGGCCGCGCACCGCGATGACATGGCGCAGGTTGGTCACCGTGCCAGGGCGGCCCCGGCCTGCAGTTGTACCGATTACCTATCGTAGCCCATCAAGGCACCGGCGCGACTGGAGCGTGTCATCATGCTTTCCATATGATCAGAGATCACGTTGACGCACGCCACCTGCCCCGCCTGGGTCGCCTTGTAGGCGCGCTGCAAGGCGGGCCGGATGTCGTCGGGGTCCGTCACGTTCTCAGTATGACCGCCGAAAGCCTCGAGGATTTTGTCGTAGCGTATTTCCGGTGTGTACGTGGCAACACGTTCTTCGTAACGCTCCGGCAGCCCCATGCGCGCTTCCAGGTTGCCGCCGACAATGCCTGAATTGTTGTTGATGATAAAGACAATAGGTAGATGACAACGCACCGCCGTTTCCATCTCCATGGCATTGAAGCCAAAGGCGCAGTCCCCGTTGATACTGACCACCGGAACCTCGGGGCGCGCCAGCTTGGCGCCGACGGCGAAAGGCACCCCGACGCCCATGCAGCCGTTGGTGGCGGCGTTGAGGCGGCTGGCCGGCGTGTAGCTGCCCAATACCTGACGCCCGGTGGCCAGGGTGATCTGGCCATCCACAGAGTAGATGGTCTCGGGTGGGAAGACGTCACGCACCTCCCGTAGCAGACGATGCGTACGAATGGGTTTGCCATCATACTCAAGCAGTGGCGCCAACGATGCAGCGTTATGCTCGACGCGCTCCCGTAAAGCCGACAGCCAGGCGCCTGCAGATGCCTTAGCCGCCAGACCGTCGGTTTTGCCGTCGAGTTGGGACAGAAGCTGTTGGAGCACCATCTTGGCGTCACCGATGATGCCGACCTCCACACCACGGTTGGCGCCAATCTCCTCCGGTTCAATGTCGATATGAATAATCTTGGCATCAGCTGGAAACTGCCGGCCGAAGCCGAACATCCAGTTGAGCCGTGATCCCACAATTAGAACGACGTCGGTGTTGCTCATCATGCCGCTGCGGGCGCTGCCGAAGTTGAGTGGATGGTCATCGGGGATGAAACCGCGGCCCATGGGTGAGGCCAGGAAGGGCATGCCGAGGATGTCCACCAGCTTACGCAGCTCAACGGTAGGCTCCGACCACCGCACCCCCTTGCCCACGATAAGCATGGGCCGTTCCGCCTTCAGTAGGAGTTCAGCGGCACGTTTGACTCGATCCGGATTGCCCAGAGGTGGCGCGTCGGTATAGTAGTTGGACACCCAGTTGACGTCTTCTTCCTCGATCGCATTCTGCAGGACGTCGGATGGCATGTCGAGGTAGACCGGGCCGGGCCGTCCGCTACGCGCCTTGCGAAACGCCATCGCCATGTATTCCGGGATGCGGGCGGTGCTATCCACCTGTACAGCCATTTTGGTGACCCCCTTGAACATTGGTACATTCTCCGTCTCCTGAAAGGTGCCGGTATAGCGTCCCCGCTGGGGACCGGAACCCCCGATAATGAGCAGAGGGAGGCAGTTATCGTAGGCGACGTGGGCGCCGGTCACCCCGTTAGTGACAGCAGGTCCGGCAGCCAACACAGCCACGCCTACCGTATTTTTGACAAATCCATAGGCGGCAGCAGCAAACGTTGCCGCTTGCTCGTGGCGCACCCCAATAGGGCGAACGCCAATGTGTGGGGCAAATCCCATGATGTCCTGGATGGGACCGCCCGCTAGACCAAACAGGGTTTCGATGCCTTGACGCTGAATGGCCTGCGCGACCAGTGCACTTCCTTCAACCTGAGCCATGCTTCATCTCCTCTGATGTTAACCTACACACGTTTTCACGAAATACGGATAACTTCCTCCTCCTCTCAAGGGCTCCTCAAAGACCTTTGCTCGCACCGCAAAGCGGGGGCGTCACAAACAACCGATCAAGCAGCCGCAGCCCAAGTTGCCGGCACCCAAGCCGTGCAGTGCCTGTCAAAACATAAATGTCCCACCGTTGACCGAGAGCGTCTGGCCGGTCATGTAGCTGCCTTCATCGGACACCAGATAAAGAATGGCGTTGGCGATATCACTAGGCTGCCCCATGCGGCCAAGAGGCGTCCGCTTGGCGGCGTTGTCAAAGAAATCATCAGGATAGATACGACGAAGAAACTCATTGTAGATCAGTCCGGGCGCAATGGCGTTGACCCGAATGTTATAGGACGCCATTTCCAGGGCCAGCGTGCGGGTAAAGCCAATGATGCCGGCCTTAGCGGCAGAGTAGTGTGCTTGTTGGTCGCTGGCGTGCAATCCCGCCACCGACGATAGACTGACGATATTTCCCTGTTTTTGCGCCATCATCGGCTTCAGAACAGCGCGACTACAATAAAACGTACCGCGCAGGCAGACGTTGATCACCATGTCCCACTGATCATCGGTCATCTCCGCCACCGGTGCCAGGACGTTGCGGCCAGCGTTGTTCACCAGGATGTCAACCCGGCCAAAGGTGTCCACCGTGCGCTGCACCAGCTCATCCACCTGCTCGCGAAACAGCACGTCACATACAACGCCAAGGGTTTTGACGCCATGGTCGTTGGCAATGGCCTGGGCGACCTCATCCGTTCGACGCGGATGGGTATCACTGATTACCACGTTTGCCCCTTCCCGGGCAAAGCGGCGGGCCGTTGCCTGACCAATGCCCGCCCCCGCCCCGCCGGTGATAATGGCGACTTGATCCTGTAAGCGCATGGTCATGCTCCTTTGCAAAGATGTATGGGTTACCCGCTACAAGACACTGAGGCATTCCTCTGCGCCGTCCGCTTGACGTCAATAGCTGTGGTCGAGTTTTCGAGCCTGACTTCGAACCTTAGCATGAGGGGACCTCTATATCGCGTTTCCTAGCAAGTGTTTGACGAAAGAAAAATACTGTTGTATTTTAGTGACTTGGTGGTCAGTATATGTTGCGATCGATTCACTTGGCAAGGGAAAAGGGATCGATCTTAGCGCCCTCTTCATAGAGGAGCCGTTGTCGAGACATACGGTGCAATTGCCGCTGAAGGAGAGCAAGGTTTATAAGCGTGGACAAGGCGCAATTATCAGCACGACAGCGTCTGCAGACGTACCTCGATGGCGACGAAGCGCCACCCATGTTCCTTTTCGGCGTGTTTCGCCGCATCTGTACGTGTCATCAATATTGAGCAGAAACAGGACAACATACGATGAAAATTATCGGCTTGGGGTTTGGCTGGGAAGAGCTTTGCATCGGTGATAAGTTTCGCACCGTCGGCCGTACCATCTCGGAAACCGATCTGGTCAACTTTATCGGGCTCAGCGGCATGGACGAGGTTATTTTTAATGACGACTGTTTCCGGGCAAAACATTCTGTCATCAAGGAAAAATTTGTCCCCGGGGCCCTCGCCTACGTCATTGGCGAGGGTCTGCTCATTCCTGCCATGCAGGGTACAGGCCTGGCGTTTCTCAACATGGAACTTACGGTGCGCCAGCCCATCAAGGTCGGCGATACCATCCACGTGGAAGTCGAGGTACTAGAAGTGCGCAAGACGAGCAAATCCGATCGCGGCATGGTCAGAACCAAGAACGACATCAAGAATCAGGATGGCGCAACCGTCATCACCTATACGCCCTTGCGCATGATGAAGAGCGTCGCCGCCCGCGACGCGCTTCACAAAGACTACTGACCGTTTAGAACCTGCGTAGGGGTCTTCAAGGGGTAGATTCAG
>JAPULM010000385.1 GCA_027294925.1 bacterium | reverse complement strand
ATGTGTACGGGGTGAGGTTGCCGTGGCATCACTGGTAGCGGCTGTACCCTTTTATTCTCAGGCGGCAGGGTGAGCGTTTACCGTTTGACAATGTTACGGGTAAATTTCTTGATTGGCACCGCGCTCTGCGTCAAGTTGGCGGCTAAGGAATGACCTCAAACGCGTCTCGGTCGGGGCTCGGCTACCTCATTTGATTTTGGATATGGGTTGATCAGGATGGGCCGGATTCGGGGTGATGCGCCGCTCACGGCAATCAACCCGCAGGTCCAGCTTTTCCAGCACCGTCTGGCCAATGATGACCTCATCGCCAAGCACCAGCGCCTCTTCCAAGGTTCTGCGTCCGGAAATTTCAATGATGATACCATCCGTCAGGTCAACTTGCTCTAGACACCCGTCCGCATATTGCGCGGTTCGGTGTCCAACCCGATCAAGGCCAAGCTGGTCAGCCACAAATTGTGGGATGCAGCACTGGACAGCGCCTGTATCGATTAGGGCGTCTGCTTGGTAAATGCGGATGGCATCCTCTGTGAGCTGTCCACGCCGATACAAGGCATGGTCGGTGGCGTTGGTTAATTTGATCATCGCCCTTGCTTCGCCCATCTCCTCACCTCCGTTTTGCATTCTATCACGTGATCACCGTTTATCCAAATGGGGAAAAAAGCGACTGCGAAAGATAAGGGGTCACGTCTTGAATCATGACTCATACACGACGCTGGCCCAAACTCGAATGAAATCGCGCCAAGGTCAATTTCCTAAACCCTGGCGAGAAGACCGACATGGGCGAAAGTTGTCTGTCCACGGCGTGGACGTGCGGCAGGGCCACTAACGCCGAAAGTTTTTCGAGTAGCTGCAACCGAAGTTGACACCTGGCAACGTTGAGATAGAATACCTCTCGAAGCAACCGCTATGATGGATTGATGAAAGGAACGGCGTGGGTCAAACAACTGGATTATTGTCAGGCATACGGATATTGGAGCTCGCCCAGCGCATTGCCGGCCCGTACTGCGGAAAAATTCTCGCCCTGATGGGGGCCGAGGTGATTAAAGTGGAGCCGGCGGCGGGCGATGAGACTCGACGTCTGGGGCCGTTCCCCGGTCACATCTCGCATGCCGAAAAGAGTGGACTGTTTCTCTGGCTCAATGCCAACAAATATGGGATCACGCTGGACCTGCATGACGCCGAAGACCGCAGCTGGTTCAGAAAGCTGGCGCAGGGAGCTGACATCCTGATCAGTAGCGATATAGCAGGACAGATGGACGCCTGGGGTCTCGGCGATGAGACCCTGGCTGAACTGAACCCCGGTCTCGTCCGCACCGCTATTACACCGTTTGGCGCCTGGGGACCCTATGCCAAGTTCAAAGCCTCGGACCTGGTGCTGTATCACATGAGCGGTAATGCGCACGGACTGCTGGGGCCGGTGGAGAACCCGGATCAAGAGCCACCGATCCGAGCCGGTGGCCATCAGGCCGAGCTAGTCGTAGGTTTGGCAGCGGCAACGGCGACACTCTCGGCACTGTACCGCAAACGGATGAGCGGCATCGGTTGTCAGGTTAACATCTCGGCCTTCGAGGCAATGGTCAACCAGCTGATCAGTGGCCTGGCCAACTGTGCCTACGGACAACCTGCTCCCAGCAGGGATTTGAACCAGGTGCAGGAAGCCGCTATCAGCGGCATGGTCGGCGCGATTGGCGGCGTCCTCCCCTGCAACGACGGTTATGTGGCGATATCTCCCCGGGAAGATGCACAGTGGGAACGCTGGCTTGAGGTCATCGGCAACCCTGCCTGGGCCGACGACGAGCGCTATGCCACCCGCCAGGCGAGACAGCGCCATGTGACGGACCTGTGGGCGTTGCTCAGCCAATGGAGTCGTCAATATGCTAAGCATGACATCGCCCGCTGGGGACAGGAAAAACGCATCCCGTGCTTCCCAGTCAACACGGTGGAAGATCTGCTGAGAGATGAACATCTGGCCGCCCGGCAGTTTTTTATTAACCTTGATCACCCAGTCGCCGGACGCCTGGCCTATCCCGGTGTGGCCTACCAACTGTCGCGTACGCCCCTTCCCCTGCAGGCGCGGCCGGCGCCACTGCTAGGACAGCATAATGACAAATTCCTGAGTGATAAATGCCCTGCTTGGCCCAACGTTAGCACCGAATCTCAGAGCCGCTCAGAGCGCCCGTCGTCCGATCTTCCCCTGGCTGGCATCAGAGTGCTTGACCTGAGCTGGATCATCGCTGGGCCGACTGCCACCCGCTTCCTGGCTATGATGGGGGCGGAAGTCATCAAAGTAGGAAGCGCGCGCCGGCCTGATCCTTCTAGCCGTGGGGCTCCCTTCCAAGCCTACAACCAGTCAAAGCTTTCTGCCGCTCTTAACCTCTCTAAACCGCAGGGATTGGAACTAGCCAAACAACTGATTGCCGTGTCAGACGTGCTGATCGAGAATTTCGCCGCCGGTGTCATCGAACGCCTTGGCTTGGGCTATGATGTCGTCTCTACCGTAAAACCTGACATTATCATGGTGGCGTCGTCCGGCACCGGACATTCCGGTCCACATAAGGATTACGTGGCGTATGGTAGTCTCCTGCAGCACTACACGGGCTGGAATTCCATCTCGGGTTACCCCCATCGCGAGCTGATCAAAGGCGGCTTGTGGGCCGACCCCTGGGTTGGATTGGAGCTGGCCATGATTACCGTCGCAGCGCTTAATCACCGCGCCCAAAGCGGCGTCGGGCAATACATCGATCTGTCCATGGCCGAGGCCTTAAGCGCCAGCATTGCTGAGGCCATTCTTGACTACCAGATGAATGGCAAAACACCCCAGCCGCAAGGCAACCGTGATACGCATGACGCTCCGCACGGCGTCTATCACTGCGCTGGGGAAGACCGCTGGATCGCCATCGCGGTGACCAATGGCGCAGAGTGGCAGGCATTGTGTGGCGTGCTTGACAGAGCGGATCTGGCTTCAGACGCACAATTGCTGCACGCCGACGGACGCCAAAAGCGCCAGGAAGAATTAGACACGGCGATCACCGCGTGGACTCGCCGACACACCGATTATGAGGCGATGCACCACTTACAGGCAGCAGGGGTGCC
>JAPULM010000384.1 GCA_027294925.1 bacterium | reverse complement strand
GGAAATCCGCCTCTTCTATAGGCTTGCACAGTCCCCGCGGATTGCACTCATAAGCCAAAGGTCATCGGTTCAAATCCGATCCCCGCTATTAATAAATCAAGGGGTTGTGGCATTCGCTGCAACCCCTTGATTGCCCGCACTCCGCCCAGGATCAGTTTGTTCACCTCCTTGATGACGTGAAAGATGCACAGTTGATGCTCGATGTCAGACCAGTACTGTTGTAGACTGTCTTTGTACAGGGGTGAGCCATCAGTAATGGCCACCTCGACACCCAGCCCCTAATCTTTAAGGTCTTGTAAAAACGTGGCGATGAATTACAGGTGATGATTACGCACCGGCTGCCGCTTGGGTATGCCGTTGAAGGGTTTGAGTTGGCAAGGCAGAGGATTCCTTCAAAGGTGATCATTACCCCAAATGCATAGGGCGACGTATGCCATTTCGGGGTGAAGAACAAGCAGCTCTAAAACTTGTCTGACGATACCGTGATGGGGCGTGACAGGAGGAAACGTTGAACTCATCAAATCGAATTAAGCTAAGCTTTCTAGGTGGCGCTTCCTCGATTGGCGCCTCGTGTGCGTTGTTGGAGGTCGCTCAGACCAAACTTGTTATCGATTGTGGGGTGCGTTTTGAGGCTCACAACCCCTTACCGGACTTGTCGCAACTTAGCGGCGTCGGTCTCGATGCGATTGTCTTGACGCATGCCCATTCCGATCACAGTGGTGGCTTGCCGGTGCTTTGTGAAGCACATCCCGCGACGCCGGTCTACACTACTCCACCGACACGCGATTTGGCGGCTATCCTATTCCAGGATGCACTCAAGTTGATGCACAGCCCGGAGCGTGACACCGAGATCCCGTTATACGCCCATACACAGGTTGAACGACTGCTGGAAAATATGCTCCCTATTCCTTTTGGTGATCGGCGGAGGGTCAAGGATGTGATCATCACCCTGCTACCGGCTTCACATATTCTCGGCGCTGCTATGGTGCATTTGCAAACGCCGGAAGGTAACATCTTGTTCACCGGCGACTTCAGTGTTTCCTCACAACTTACTGTGCCAGCCCTACAGCGTCCGTCCCTGCATGTCGATATGATCGTCAGCGAATCGACCTATGGATCGCGCTTACATGAAGATCGGCGTGCTGCCGAGGAACGCCTTATTGCACAGATTCGCACCGTTGTCGAAAATCAGGGGCGGGTGTTGATCCCTGCCTTTGCCGTTGGCCGGGCACAGGAGGTGCTCCTCATCCTAAAACGTGCGCTGCGCAATCGTGTGCTTCCAGCCATACCAGTATTCGTTGACGGCATGGTACGGCGGGTGTGTGATGTTTACGGACAATATGAATCTTATGTCACCCGCACGCTGGCGCGTGACATTCGTCATGCCGACCATCCATTCTATACACATGGTATCATACCTGTTCATTCGTTTGCCGAGCGAGACAAAGCGCTTGGGCAGCGGCCATCTGTGGTGGTAGCGTCAAGCGGTATGCTCTCCGGCGGCGCATCGGTGGTCTATGCGTCGGCCTTTGCCGCGCATGACACGGATGCTATTTTGATTACCGGTTACCAGGATGAAGAGTCGCCCGGACGCGCCCTATTGCGACTTGCCGCTGGCGAGGGTGAGCGGCGGTTGAAACTCGGCGACCGAATAGTTGATGTGCAGTGCCATGTTGATATCTATGGACTGTCCGCACATGCCGACCGTATGCAGATCGTCGGGTTGATTGAGGCGATGCGTCCTCGCACGGTTGTCTTGGTGCACGGGGATGGCGAGGCGCGGCGTTCGCTTGCTACAGGCATGAGTTGTAATGATGTTGTGGTGGCGGAGAATGGCCAGGTGGTTGAACGAGCTTATACAGTCCGCAAGTCCGCACTGCGCGGTGTCGCTGCTTGGGTTGATAGCATGGAAATTGACTTTGACATTGCACGGCATGCATTAGGTCCGCCGTCGTCGGCCCCCATACGTGCCACGCAGATTGCCGAGGCATGGTTTGGTGAACGTGTTAAAGCGGATGTCGTCAACCAATTCGTCGTGCGACTAGAAGACATGGGCCTGGTGCGGCGTGATGATCAACGGCGTCAGATGCTGTGGATTTTGGGGCCTGGCGAATCAGACGTCTTTACTGAGGAAGCGGAACTTGAGGCACGATTAAAGGCTGACAATCCCAAGGGACGACTGCTGGAGTTGTGTATGAGGATGAAAATAGAAGCTCCGCTTGCAGAGTTCTCCGTGGCGGGTGCATTTCATGTGGCACGGATGACGCTAACTGTCCAGAGGGGGACGATCGATAGCGGTGAACAGTGCGCGCCCTCCAAGCGAACTGCTGAGCAACGTGCAGCCGAAACCATCCTCAAGCAATTGAAGCAAGAGCCGCACGAAGACGAGGGGTGTGTCGAGGTGGAGGCACAGCGGTATGATACCTTACGGCGTGAGAATCCAAAAGGCGTCTTGTTGGAATGGTGTGCGAAAGGCCGCTTCAGCACGCCGCAATTTGAGGAAAAACCTGACCTGGCAGGTTTTCGGGTACGCGTTTCCGTGCAGATTGGAATCCAAACCTGGGCGAGCCAGTGGTACTCTGCCTCTACCCTCAGAACTGCCCAGCAGTCGGCAGCTGCCGACTTGCTGGGGCAAATGCATACATTGGCAGCGACTGAACGACCCCAGCAACCCGTTGTGGAACAACCGTCTGAGGATGTGCCTTCTAGCAGTGATGCGCGTGTGACTTTGAACGAGATGAAACAACAAGGTTTGATTTCCGATTTCGGTTATGAGCAAGGTGAGACACTTGGCCCTAGCCATCAACCTGTTTTCACCTTGAGGTGTTGGGCCATCACCCCACTGGGTAATCAAATTGACGGTCCTGACGTCCAGGCCGCATCGAAAAAAACAGCTCAGCGTGATTCAGCAGCTCAGCTTTTGCACCTTCTTCTCCAGCTCGAGCATCAATAGGACGCGAGAAAGAGCAGGTAAAGGGATCTGAGGAGCGGAAGTTGGCAAGGTGTAAGCAACAGATTATTCAAAACGCTCAGGACGATAAGCTTTGAGGATGTTGATACAGGCGCCGTCGACGATCTCCATGGTGACCAATTGGCCCACTAGCGGGGCCAGGGTGACGCCGCTGTGCATCAAGGTGAGATATAGATTCGGAATCGTCTTAGCAAATCCAATGACCGGCATTTCGTCAAGTGGCATTGGTCTATAACCGACTGGAATCGGGAGCAGATGGGCGCCGGCCAGAGCAGGCAAATAATGCGTTGCGCGTGCTAAAAGGTTGTTGGCATGTTGAAAGGAATCGTCCTTGCTCACACTTTCCTGGGTTCCTTCGCCAATCATCAACGAACCGTCGGTGCCCTGTCGCAGGTGGATTTCTAGACGGCTGTCATCAATGGCCGGCGTATGCAAGACGGACACGGTTTGTAGCACACGAGGATGAGGCTCGATGCGTACCACAACCCCGGGACTTTCTTGCTGCGGAATGTGCAAACCGGCCACTTTGGCCAGGTTCGTGGTATCCGTGCCGGTTGCCAGGACTACGGCGTCACAAGCGAACTCACCTTGACTGGTTTGGACCCTGTGCACGCTTTCATCTGCCGTGCGACGAACGAATCCGGTCACTGTTGTGTCTGTATGCAGTGAGGCGCCTAATTCCTGTGCTCGTTGTAGACATGCGGCAATAACCTTCTGCGGTTCAACCTGTCCGTCAATTTCCCCATAGGAGGCTGCTGTTACAAGACCGGGTTTAAGGCCAGGCTCAAGTTTACGAAGTTCGCTTTCCTCTATCAAGCGGCTAGGGTATCCCCAGCTCTGCAGTTGATGTACGCGTTTTTTTAGGGCTTGAGCATCTTCCAGTGTGCTGGTCCAGCGCATTTCGCCACCCCAATGAAGCCCTAGATCAAACCCCAACTGATTGGCGAAGCGAGGCCAAAGTTCCATCGAACGGCGGTTGAAATTGTGGTAGGTAATCGGCTCTTTGCCAAATGCATTGAGCCAGGCAAATGAGTGACCGGATGCTCCGCTGCAGGGCTGTTGGCGTTCGAGTACACAAACACCAACACCTCGCCGCGATAGGTGATATGCTACGGAAGCACCGACTATACCTGCACCAATGACCACCACCCGGAATTTTGTTTTCTGATCTCGCTCTTGTACCACGTTGCACCATTCCTTTATAGATACAAAATACATACAAATTATTTGCCAGCCGTCTTTCTTCTATAAACGGTCTGGCGTTTTCCATCATAGCATGCCAAAACAGAACGTAAAGGTTAACGTTTTTTCCTCATGCTTGTCTGTCCACAAAGTATGCGATACCATGAGGGGTAACTTGTTCGTTGACGATACTGCTTGCAAGTTGCCAAAAACCACGATCATCACGATCATATAGATACGGACATAAGGAGGTCAGCATGGCGACGGACTATGACGTCATCGACGCGGATGGGCATATCACCGAAACGGACGCTCAACTGAGAGCGTACATGGAAGCCCCGTATCGCAACCGTCAAGCAACGATTTATCCTTTGGATAACTGGGACCGATCACTCGGCGGCACTTTGGGTGAACGAGCCACAGATGCACAGTCCTGGCTCGATACCATGGATCAGGGCGGTGTATCAACCGCAGTCCTATTTCCTACTGGCGGTTTAGCTATTGGCTGGCTGCGAGAGCCTGACTTTGCGGTGGCGGTTTGCAAGGCATGGAACAATTTTGTATCAGAAGCATTCCAAAAGGTCAGCCCCAGGCTCAAAGGTATTGCACTGGTGCCGCTACAGGATGTTCCCGAGGGTGTAAAAGAGCTACGACGAGCGATTCGGGAGCTGAATTTGGCTGGCGTTATGTTACCGGCAGTGGGGTTACGACGTCCCCTTGGACATGAGGATTATTGGCCCATTTATGAAGAAGCCGAAAAACTGGATTGTATGGTTGGCATTCATGCCACGGTGCGGGGCCCAGAGTATTTTGCCGCCGACAAATATGATCAATTCATTGATGTACACACCTTGTCACACGCTTTTGCACAGATGATGCAGATGACCAGTCTGGTGTTGCGGGGGGTGCTGGATCGTTTTCCAAATTTACGAATCGCCTTTATGGAGGCCGGATGTTCTTGGGCGCCCTACTGGGCCGGCCGCATGGACGAAGAATGGGGCAAAAGGGGTAAGGTTGAAGCCCCGCTTTGCAAGAAAAAACCCAGCGAATACGTCCGCAGTGGCCGTGTGTATTTCCACGCCGAGGACTATGAGCCTCTGATTGGTGCTACAGCGCAATATTTGAGTCCGGACGTGCTCTATTATGCTACTGACTGGCCGCACTGGGACCATGAGTTTCCAGACAATATTGAGCATCTGGCTAAACGTGAGGACCTGTCACCTAGCGAAAAAAAATGGTTGCTCTCAGAAACCGCCAAGAGGCTTTATAAGTTAAGCTAGGTGGAGGTTTGCGACTATGCATGCTTGGAGGAGGTTCGATGAGTGCCGCTAAAGTAATGATTTTTGCCCCCGCTGACCCGACTGAAGAGTCGCATCGAATGTTGATCGAGCACGGCTGTGAGCTTGTTCTGGGACAAGCCGCGTGGGATACCCCGCAGGGGGACAACGAAGCTAAGATGGCTCGTATGGCGGCAAATTGTAATGCCCTTATGGGTACCTCATTGCGCAGCTCTCCTATTACACGACGCGTGATGGAAAGTGCGGTTGATCTACGGATTGTGGCTAAATACACCATTGGTGTTGATGACATTGATGTCGAAGCGGCAACCGAGTTGGGCATTCTCGTCGCTCATAGCCCTACCGAGTCAAATGGGGGTGGTGTGGCTGAAGGTACGATTACCTCTATGCTCACGATGCTTAAGAAAGTACGTGAACGCGATCGCCATCTGAAAGAAGGCATGGGCTGGAAGGATGAGGGACTGCTGGGGACGTACGTCGGCTCGCGCGCCGACGGATATGGCGGTATTACTCTCGGCCTGATTGGCTTAGGTCGAGTGGGAGGGCGCGTCGCTGACTTGATGCGGCCTTGGAATGCTAGAATAGTGGCCTATGACCCTTATGTTGCGGACGAAAAGTTTGTCGAACACGGGGTCGAACGCGTAGAGCTGGACACCCTCCTCCGTGAGTCTGATGTGGTAAGTTTACACGTCGTTTTGACGCGCCAAACACGTCATATGATGGGTCCAGAGCAGCTAGGCATGATGAAGCCAACGGCAATTCTAATCAATACTGCGCGGGGGTTCTGCGTCGACGAACAGGCACTGGTTGAGGCGCTTGACGAGGGACGCATTGCCGGTGCCGCGATTGACGCTTTTGAACATGAACCATTAGGGGCAGACAGCCCGTTACGCCAGCTTGGCGACAAGGTTTTGCTATCGCCGCATATGATCTCTGCAAATTTAGGCAGCGGTCTCGGTCCCGGTATTCGGTGGGCGACCGAGTCGGTGCTAAAAGCACTGCGTGGCGAAGTTCCGGATAATGTTTACAACGAAGCGGTAATTCCTCAGTGGGAGCGTCGCTTTGGCGGTAAGGGCGTCTGGGGACAAAAAGCTTGAGGCGATTTTACTTACAGTTGATAAGGGGTGAAACCACCGGCGTCTTACACGTCAGGTGATGTTGTTTCGACCGTGTGATATGCATTGAAAATTGTCTCATGATTTGTTATGGGCAATCCGATATATCCATTCTAGTGTAATACCTGATAAAGGCAAACCATTCGAAAGGGTGGGACGCAAAGCTACTGGCCTACGTTCCGTGCCAGCGGGATAGGGTCGCAGGGCCGCCGGGCGTACCTTAGCACCCCACAACGGGTTGTGTCAAACGCACGGCCATCAATTTGACCTCGGTGGGTAATAGCCAGAACGTTTTATAATTATCCCTGATGTCATTGTTAAAAAGGGGGGTGTTCTGATGTCTGCATCTAACACACCATCATTTTCTTATCATTACCTCATTAAATCGTTGGCTTTGCTTCGACAATTATAGGAATAGACTCGACATGAGTCGCCGCCATAGCCTATGGACCAATGTGCTCGTCGTTTAACGATAAGCCATTGAATGGCAAGCCTGATGCTGAAGGATTGTATGATGGCTGACACTGCCACACTCCATTTGTCTCTCTGTTCAATTTGGGACTATCTCCGTCTCTCAAGTACCCAGATGGATTTTGGCCCGTATCCCCAAAGGAAGGTTGTTATTGGTGGTCAAGTATCACCAGAGCCATCTGGAGATACGATTGGGATCGCCCGCCTGGACGCACTAGCAGCCTGTGCCACCTGGGCATGGTTTGGTGAGGGTGAGCGAGGAGCGTTGAACGATCCGAAACTTGGACGGGTAGTTGCTAGCCTGGGATATTTGATTGGACGGCAGGTTAGTGTTATGGATACACAAGCGATTCATTTTGGTTACTGGTTAGCCTACGCCATCACCGGCTGGAGTGTGGGGAGTGGCCCTGAAACGATGCTCACCTACCTCGACTCGGTCGCTATCCAGGCAACATCCATGCCTGCGGGATCAGTGTGCTGTGCCTGGGATTACGGACAGTTTTGGACCCGCTACTATCCAGCCGCTGTCAAAGGCGTGTTATTGGCTATAGGGGGGGAAGAGCGCAACAAGGCACTTGCCTGGATAGGGTAGATAGTAGCCTGCCGGGTCCAGATAATACCTACTGCAGATTAAGCTGCTCGGCAATGCCAAATTCATTGGACAATTCTTTTAAGCGTGCCCAGGTAGCATCTTCAACAAAGATTCCTTCTTGCAGGTGTCGTTGCGTACTCAGGTATTCAAGCTCGCCGGGATAATATACCTCACTGAAGCCTTGCGCCGGTGGCGAGCTTTTGAGGTAGGCGGCCAATTCTGTCACTTCGCGTTTGAATTTCTCCAGCGTTTGGAAGGCTTCAACATTGAATACCGCCATAAAGCAGCCGTCATTATGGCGTCCTGAGGGTTCGTGCCCGAAACCAAGCCCGGTGAGAATTCCCGAAAAAATCTCAACCATCACTGATAAACCGTAACCTTTGTGCCCTTCAGAGCCGCCTAAGGGCAGGATAGCACCACCTTTACGAAGCTCAGAGGGATCGGTGGTTGGATTACCTTCTTTGTCCAACAGCCAGCCTTCAGGGATAGATGTCCCGCGAGCAACCGCAACGCCCAGTTTGCCCGCTGCCGCGGCACTGGTTGCCATATCGATAAACAATGGCCCAGGTAGGTTGGAAGGCATTGCGATACAAATCGGATTGGTACCGAGGCGCGCATCTCTACCGCCGAATGGCGCCACTGCTTTGGCAGCGCGGCCAGAATCTGCTGTCATTAGACCAATCATACCGGCTTCGGCAGCCATCAGGGGATAGTCGGCGACACGGCCCACGTGGCTTTGGTGGAACACGGTAGCCGCAGCCACGCTACCTGTACGGGCTTTCTCGATGGTTGTGCTCATTAACCGCTCGGAAACCACGTAGCCAAATCCCCAATGTCCGTCAACTACGGTCGAATTAGAGGTTTCTTGAACAACCTCATAGGGGGCGCCAGGCACGATATGGCCCCGCTTGACGCGGTCGATATAGGTAGGAATCAATATAATGCCATGTGAGTCGTGCCCTGCAAGGTTGGCCCCAATGGAATGACGCGAGACAATGGCCGCTTCCTCTTCGCTAGCCCCAGCGCCCTTTAACAATTCTGCGGCGATAGTTCTTAGTTTGTCGGCTTGTACAGTTGGCATGTGCGGTCTCCTGTAACGGGTTGACTGGGGAAGGCAATGGCAATGCGTTTGTCCTGCTTTCCTTCCCAATTGGTGATGATACATCGCAAGGGTCTATCACATGATGATAGAAGACGTCAATGTTAATAGGAAGTGCGTTGCTAACCTGCTGGAGTAGAGGGCATTGCTTTGAAAGATGATTGGATGTTTGCAAGTGACCAGAAACTTTTACCCGGTGGACTAGAATATAGATGCAGAACTCGTTATGATATTGAGAAAGAAATCCGGTCGGTTTGATTGTCACCAAAAACATCAGCTAAAGTATCAAGATAAAGATTGTCCTCACTACAAGGAGAATAAGGATGATTCAGTATTTTTCAGCCCTTTACGCCGGACATGTATTGGAAGGCGAAGGGATTGGCTTTGACGGCATCCCACACGATGATCGTGTGT
>JAPULM010000383.1 GCA_027294925.1 bacterium | reverse complement strand
GGACCGCCACCGTGGTAAAAAGACCCTGGTTACCCTGTGGGGGCGTCGTCCAGTGGTGTGGTTGTACGATTCGCTATTGGTGATGGCATTCGCCAGTATAGTTGGCTTCGTGCTGAGTGGGGTTGGCTCATGGATCTGGTTGGCACCGTTGCTGGTGTTACCGCGCGGAATCGCCACCGCAAAGATGGTACAAAGCGGCAGCGAACGCGCTATCTTGCATCAAGCGATGCAGGGTACGGCCACGCTTCACCTGCAGTTTGGCCTGTTGCTGGCGATTGCTTTGCTTCCTGCTCTGCCCGCCTAGCACACAAGGTGGGGGTAGCATGCGCTTACCCTGTCCTGTGACCTTGACGAGGCGGCTCACCTCGTGTAGCCTATGCTGAGGCCTCTCTCCTATTTCTTACCACCACAAGGAGCCTCACATGGCGATCAGCACTCGCAGAACATATGACATTGATATCAAAGACGTGGAATATCTCCGACACGGCGACAAACCCCTGCTGGCGCGTCTCTTCACGCCGCGGGGCAGCGGGCCGTTCCCGCTAATCGTCGAACTGCACGGCGGTGCGTGGTGTCGGGGGGATCGTTCGAACGACACCGTGCTCAACGAAACGCTGGCGAAACATGGCGTGGTGGTGGCGGCGCTGGATTTCCGCATGCCGCCAGAAGCAGCCTACCCGGCCTCGCTGGCCGATATCCATTATGGGATTCGTTGGTGCAAGACACAGGCCACAGCGTGGGGCAGTCGCCCCGACTGGGTCAGCGCCATGGGCAGTTCCAGTGGCGCGCACCAGGCCATACTGCTCGGGATGCGCCCGCATGATCCGCGCTACGCGGCGCTGCCACTTCCTGCTGGCGCTGCGGCGGTGGATGCGAGCCTGCGCTGTGTGATCTTGTGCTCCCCAGTGATTGATCCGCTGGGGCGCTATCAGTATGCCAAAGGACTGCGTCAGGATTGCACCCCGCCCGCCGGCTTTGCCGATCGCGTGGTGCCTATGCATGATCAATACTGGCAGACGGAAGAAGCCATGGCCGAAGGGTCCCCGGCACGCGCCCTGGCTGGTGGAGAGCGAACAGCACTGCCTCCGGTGCTTTACCTGTCACGCGGCGACGAGATAGCGCATCCCCGTCCGGACCTCGACGAATTCGTCCTGCAGTACCGCCGTGCTGGTGGCCAGGTCGACCTGGCACTGTTTGAGGGGGAGGAGGAAGGATTTCTGACTAAAAACATCACCCCACCGGCTGCCCAACAGGCGCTCGAGCAGCTCATCTCATTCGTTCATCAGCACACCGGGTAAGCAGCGGCACACACGCCATCGCCGTGCGTGATGGCGTGTAGCAGGCTAATCCTACGGTTGACACCAAGCTCCCTGTCTTAATCTTTTCCAACGCTCTCTTTAACCTGGACGATTGATCGAGCGCTGCAGCTTTAAACCGATTGGCGTACCGATAAATGCACCGGCTAGCCATAACCAGCCATGCAAACTGGTTGATGCGATACCACTAAAATAAGCCCCGATATTACAACCAAAGGCAATGCGAGCCCCGTAGCCCAGCATCACACCGGCAACTAAAGCCGGTAGGATGCGTCGCGGTGCAATACGCATGTTGGGGATGAAGGCACGAGCAAGTCCTGCGGCTAAAAAGGCACCCAATATGATGCCGAAATCCATCACGGAGACGGAGTCAGCCAAGACGGAGCGTGACAAAGCATGTTGTTGAAAAGCACCCGTCCAAAACGTGATGTGCGACACATCATAGCCAATGGCTTGGAGGGATTTGGCCCCCCAGAGCGAGAACGCCCAGGTAATTGACCATGGATGTCCGGCTAGCATCAGGGTTAGCGCATTTAGGATCGCTAGGCCGACTGCCCCCACCAGCAATGGCCAGGGACCATGCAGCCAGGAGAAGGCAGGTCTTTCAGGTCGACTGAACGGGTTGCGTCGAGGACGCTGTTCGATCAACCACGATGCAATATAAAGGATGGCGAAGACTGACAATTGCAGGCTAATGGCGGTGAACCACCCGAGGCGATCGGCGAGCATGACCACACCCAAGGAGGGCATATCCCACCAGAAAGGCATGTGGTAAGTAGCGATGAAGGAGCCGGCAATAAACCCAATTAACACCAAAACCGCCATTGTTGTACCACTTCCGACCTGGAAGAGAGTGCCGGAAGCTCACCCCCCACCCAGTTGCATTCCTGCACTGAAGATAATGGCGCCAATTAAGACCGATAGACTGACCGGAGCGACTGCGCCCCCTATTGTGTCATTCAACGCCAGAATGGGAGCGAAGAGCAAAGTTGCAACCGCAAGCATGAGCATCTGAGCCCGTAAACCGTGCCCATCTCCTGAGGATGCGAAGACTCGAAAGGCGTAGGTGAAGCCAAATCTGGCGTGGTATAAGACCAAACCAAACAACGCGCCAACCATCAACAGAAGACCGTGCCGCCACCCGTAATCGTTAACAAGATGGGCAGTGCCGAATATTAAACAGAGCATCGCAAGCGTGACGACCCAGGGCTGAATGCGTCGCAGGGAATGGGTTGGTTGTTCGTTGTTGACAGATGCCGTCATGGTTTCGTCGCACCTTTAAAGCTTGTCTGTTGTGTGACGTGTCAGAGAAGGACCTCACTGTCCAAGATAAATGATTCATATCAGCATCGCAAGCATCTTGCAAGGTTTAGACCGTCTTCGGTGGAGAATGTGACAGGTCTTTTGCTCGCAACAAATGGTTGGGGTTTTTTCTATTTGGCCGTGCTGGAGAATACAGGTCACGATTTTACGTTATAATTCTTGAATATAATGTTTTGCGGTTTTTAATGATGACGCTTGTGCGTGAACTGATATGGGGGTAAACCATGATATGTCGCTTGCGTAACATATCTAACAGAATCAGCCTATTGCTCTGCTTCATTTTATTGGCGGCAATGTTTTTTGGACGATCCGGCTTTGTTGCTCATGCGGCCTCACAAAAGCCCTTGCCTTCGCCCCAAACCATTCGCCAACTTCCTCCGGATGGTGGGCCGCAGTTCAATCGACTGATTTTTGAAACGAGTCCTTATCTGCAACAGCATGCCACCAATCCTATTGATTGGTATGCCTGGGGTGAAGCGGCGCTAGCCAAAGCCCGACGAGAGGATAAACCAATCTTTCTGTCCATTGGTTATTCGACCTGCCATTGGTGTCATGTGATGGAGCGAGAATCATACGCCAATGCGGAAGTTGGGCGTTTGATGAATCAGTTTTTTGTCGCGATTAAAGTGGATCGGGAAGAACGCCCTGACCTTGATCACCTATACATGAATGTCTGCCATCGCATGTCACAACACTGCGGTTGGCCGCTCAACATTGTCTTGACGCCAGATCAAAAACCGTTTTTTGCCGGTACCTACTTCCCTAGAGAAGATCGGCATGGAAGACCTGGCATGCTGCGCCTGCTGCCATCCCTTGATCAGGTGTGGAAAACTCGTCGCAAAGACATTGATCGGCTGTCTGAACGGGTGGTCGCGGCCCTAAAACAGAGCACCGTCACGACCCCAGGGGGAGTGCTCGAGCTGTCTACCCTACATCACACCTATGACCAATTGTCTAAGTTGTACGATGGTAAGTACGGCGGCATTGGCGGGCCACCGAAGTTTCCAAAGCCGATGAGCCTGGGGTTTTTACTTCGTTATTGGCAACGAACCGGTAAAACCCATGCCTTAGAAATGGTAGAAACGACGTTGCAGGGTATGCGTCGCGGCGGAATTTATGACCACATTGGATTTGGCTTCCATCGTTATGCAACGGATGCGCAATGGCTAGTGCCGCATTTTGAAAAGATGCTGTACAACCAGGCTCTGCTTCTAATGGTGTACACCGATGCTTACCAGATCACCGGCAAATCGTTGTACGCCCAAACGGCTCGGGAAATTGCAACATATGTTCTACGTGACATGACGTCGTCTGAAGGCGGCTTTTATTCTGCTCAAGATGCGGACAGTGAGGGAGAGGAAGGCTTATTTTATCATTGGACCCAGCAGGACATCCTGAAGCTTCTCAATGCAGATGATGCGGCGCTCTATGCCCAGGTGTTTAACATCAAGCCGAACGGAAACTTTCGGGAAGGGGCGGCCAAAAAACTTAATATCCCCTATCTGAAGCAAGAGATAAATGCCTTTGCCAGTCAGTTACAGACGACTGAGGTCGAATTACGTCGCCGACTTGAGCGTGCCAGGCAACGCTTATTTGTCGCCCGCAAACAGCGCGTGCACCCTTTTAAAGACGACAAAATTTTGACCGACTGGAATGGTTTGATGATCGCGGCTTTGTCAAAAGCCGGCCAGGCCTTGAACGAGCCGGCTTATATTGTGGCTGCTCAGCGTGCGGCTGATTTTGTTTTGTGGCGTTTGCGTGATGCAAAGGGGCGTTTACTAAAGCGCTCCAGAGGTAGTAAAGCGGGGCTTGCCGCCCAAATTGATGATTACGCCTATTTGATATGGGGGTT
>JAPULM010000382.1 GCA_027294925.1 bacterium | reverse complement strand
CTACTGCCCTTTTTGGGAGCCGGTCTTTTTCTCGCCCTGGTGTTCACGGCAGAAGCTGACTACAGCCGCGAGCTCTATGCCGCTGATCTCCTCGGAGCAGGCATCGGCGTCCTGGCGAGTCTTCCGGCGCTGCAATGGCTAGGTGCTGAGACCACGCTGGCCGTAGCAGCTTTCAGCCTTCTGGCCCTGGCAGCGCTGCTGGCGCTGACCACTGATCATCGCCACTGGCCGCTCCCTGTACTCACCTGTTTCCTTCTTGGTGGGCTTCTCGGCCTCAAGACAGCCTCCGGCATACTGCCTATCAGTCCCAAAGCCTTCATGCGCAGTCAAAAACATCTGGGTCACATCATCCGCGCCAATTCGAGTGCCCGCATTGTGAGCTCGCGCTGGTCCGCCCTAGCACGTACCGATGTGGTCGAATTTTCCTGGCAGGGGCAGCGCCGGTACGCCGCCTTCACCGATGGTGGAGCGGCGACATCATTGGCGCTATTGCCTGCCACGCCGACCGAGTGGGGTCAGGTGGACCGCGATGTGGGCCTGTTTCCCTACCGCACGCTCCCACGGGAGCGCGTACTGATTATCGGCTCAGGAGGTGGTACCGATGTCCTCCTGGCCCTGCGTGGCGGGGCGCAGGCGATCACTGCCGTAGAGATCAATCCGGACATCCTGCGGGCGGTTGAGCGTTTCATCCCGCCGTCGCGCAATGTCTACCGTATGCCCAGCGTCGAGGTGGTGCGTGGTGACGGGCGACTCGTTGTACGCCAGCGTCCGCAAGTTTACGACCTCATTGTCTTGCCGCAGGTCTATACTGGGGCGGCGCAGCGGCAAGGCGGTGCGCTGGTCGAAAATTACGTGCTGACCACAGAGGCGTTCCAGGACTACCTGGACCATCTGACGCCTCAGGGGCGCCTGGTGGTGCAGGTGCATGACCTGGCGGAAGTACTCAAAACGGTTGCCATGAGTCTAGGTGCTTTGTCCCGGCGTGGGACCCCGCGGTCTGAAGCACTCCAGCATATACTCGTCATCCAGGATGCTTCTAGCACGCCGGACGCTCCCACACCCATCGACGCGCCTCTGGTCATCCTGAAAAACACGCCATACACCCCAGCCGAGGGCCACCAGCAAGCCAGCATGGCACGGGCGATGCACGTCATACCGCTCCTCATTCCCCACGTCGCCACCGCCAGTCCTCTGGCTGGATTGGTTGCAGACCCCTCGCTCCAACTGGCGGTCTTGGGCACCATCTTGCGGCCGGCGACGGACAATCGACCGTTCTTTTACGAGACGAATACTGACCTGACGAGACTCTTCTGGTTATTGCTTATCGCGCTGCTCGTCTTGTTGGGCCTCCACCTATGGCACTATGCTCGGCACCGAGTCGTCGATGCTACAATGATGGCATCGACCGCCTGGCTGCCGTTCTTTGCCGCCACTGGCTGCGCCGCCCTGCTGGCCCAAGTCGCCCTGTTGCAGCGGTTTATGTTGGTATTGGGCTCTCCCACCCTGACCTTAGTAGCACTTCTCTTGCCGCTCCTGTTCTTTGGCGGCGTCGGTAGTCTCGCCAGCACGCTGCTGAGCGACCCCACGCTGCGTCGATTATTGCCCTGGAGTTGTATGGCCCTAGGCTTTTTCCTCGTGCTCTACCTCGTTACCTTCCCAGCCCTGCGCCCCCTGCTCGAGCAACAGGGCCTGCTCGCGCGTGTACTAAGTACCATGATCCTCCTGGCGCCACTGGGCCTGCTGATGGGGCTGCCATTCCCGGTAGGATTACGACTGCTCTCCCCCATGGCCGACACCATTGTCCCTTGGGTCTGGGGCGTCAATTCAGTGGCCTGCGTGCTGGGCTCGGTGGCAGCGGTCAGTCTCGCTGTATCCTGGGGATTACAAGCGGTCGTCATATTAGGCGCACTGGTCTATGTGCTGGCCGGATGCTGGGCTCACTGCTTGCTTGCAGATAAGCCGCAACCCGTGATACTGCATACGTAAATCACCTTGGAGGTTCGCAAGATGGAATCCGCCCAACAGCTCTCAATTTTTGTGGCGCTAGGGGCAGGGCTATTGTCCTTCATCTCGCCCTGTGTCCTGCCACTTTTTCCGGCTTATTTCTCCTTCATCACCGGTATGTCCGCTACCGATATACGCAGCGCCGCGACCCTGCGTCAGCATCGTGCCCGCATCATGCTGCATTCCCTGTGCTTCATTGCTGGATTTTCCCTGGTCTTTATTGCCCTCGGCGCCTCTTTCAGTCTGCTGGGCAGTTTCCTCCGGGTGCATCTCGACTTGATACAACGCATCGGTGGTGCGGTTATCATCTTTTTTGGTCTGCTGCTGGTGGGACTATTCAAAATACCGCTGCTCATGCGCACCGTGAGTCTACGGGTAGACCGTAGGCCGGTTGGATACGTTGGGGCGTTCCTGGTTGGGGTGTCCTTTGCCGTCGGCTGGACCCCCTGTGTCGGACCCATTCTGGGCTCCATCCTGTTTCTGGCCAGCTCGACCGCTGAGGTGAATCGCGGCGTCGTCCTGCTAAGCGTCTATTCCCTTGGCCTAGGCATCCCGTTCTTCCTCAGCTCGCTGGCGATCCCGACCTTCTTTCGCCTCTTCGGACGTGTCGCGGGTTACTTGCGCGCTGTAGAAGTAGGAGGTGGGGTGCTGATGATCCTGGTTGGCATTCTGGTGCTTACCGGCTACTTCACGGTGCTCAACAGCTATACGTTGCGTCTGGTACCGGCTTGGCTATGGCAGTACTTATAGCAGAGCCCTGATTATTTTCCAGCGTGCAGCCTTTGTTGCGAGATTCGAAGCTGCGAGTTGATGTTTGGATGCAGGCATCGAAAAACCTCCTTTGAAATGGCATAGTCTTTTTTTCGGGTGCAAAAAATTGCACCCAGCCTATCTCAGGAGGTTAATCCTTTAAATTTAAACGTGTAAAGATTGCTCGTCTCTCCCCCAGCGTGCAGTTGTCGGCATAAGTTTATCAAGGTGAAAAAAGCTGCGAAGACTATTGGCAAAATTATCTTGAGATCGCGTGACGCCCTCTTAGGCCGAGTGTCACGCGACGAGACTGAGGAGGCATTTGCTGCATCCTGTCCGACCGGAGAAGAACCATTCCTGCCGCCAGACCTTGCAGGAGGATGCACACCATCAGGGGAACAGTATAACCGCCAGTTACATCGCGGATGACGCCCATCCCTCCAGGACCGAACGCGAACGTGTATTGAGTGCAAGCGACAATTAAACTCACAGTCTTACCGAAATGCTGAGCTGGAAATTCCTGTTGAACAATAAGTCCGGGCAACGATATCAGGTTTTCTACCCCGAGGCCAAAACAGACACAGGCGAGATACAATACAGGGCGGCTTGGAAACACAATCATAGCTCCTAGAGCAATAGCCTGAATGCCAAACGTGATGGCAGAGACCCAACGTCGATCTAGGCGGTCAACGTAGGCCCCTGTGATGAGGCGACCCACGACCGCTGCTGCTGTCGTGAGGCTTACCGCCACACCGGCGCCGTTTGTACCCAGGAGTGGCCCGAGATAGGAAATTTGATGGGTGAGAAAGCCAACTTGAGCCGCCAAGCCCAGAGCAAAGGGGACGGTGATCGTCCAGAAATTCAAGCTTCGGAGGGCTATCGAAAGGCGCCATGGTGAAGCATCAAGCGCCGTAGAGACACGCCGGTCCGCCTGATCGTGCTCACGAGGAGCTTCACCATCGGGCCAAAGCCCCAAGTCGTCGGGATGCCGGTAGAGAAAAACGATGACACTGGGGACTAAGACGACCAACATGATACTGACGGTGATAGACACGCCCAGTGCAAAGGCATAGCGACTAATCAGCCAGAGGAGGAGGGGCGCCACAATAATACCGCCACAACTGGCACCATTGAGGGCCAGGCTGATCGTCAACCCGCGCTTCCGTTCAAACCATGGCGCCAGAATAGTGTTGATGGCGGCAATACTCATCGATGCCCAGCCTACGGCCATAGAGAGAAAGCAGAGGTAGAGCTGCCAAGGTGTTGTGATCATGGTGAGACTGAGCACACCGAGGCCCATTGCAATAATTCCGACAAGAACGACACGCCTTGGGCCAAAGCGTTTGAAGACATCCCCAATAAAGAGGATCATCGTCGCGCTCATCAGGTAATACATTGTGATGGCAGACGAGATGAGCGTCGTCGACCAGCCGTGGTGCGCCTTTAAGGATGCCAGATAGATGCCAGGGCCATAGAAACCCATCCCCCATCCGAAGAGCGCGATCAGAAAACACACGATAACGATTTTCCACCCATAAAACAGAGGGGATGTCATGTGAACCTCCTCTCTAAGCGCTGTGGCTCTGCGGCACCAGGGCCGTTACGACTACGGCTGCCAAGAGACGCTCCTGTTCATCATGAACCTTGACCTCTGTCACCATGGTCGTTCGTCCGCGATGGACGATATGAGCTTCGGCAGTGATGGTGCCTTGATTCGTGTTGCGTATGAGGTTGACAGATAATTGTAATGTCAGAGGAAACAGCTCAGGTTTAAAGTCGTCCGTGGGGTTGATTTCCCACATGGCAGCCACTGTGGCAGTCTCATCGGCTAAGGCAATAATCGCGCCCGTATGAAAAAGCCCGGTCAGCTGCGTTAGGCTTGGCTTGAACGCCAGACGTGCGACAGCATGTCCCTCACCAGCTCGCAAGAACTCTGTGCCATGAGCGTCAATCATCGTTCCCTGCTTCTGAGCATTCAACTTGCGAGCAAAGGCTTCGGGGTCCAGAATCTCTGACATACTCCTTCTCCTATCTGAGTTGGTCCTTACCCCTTGTGCGCCGCAGGTTTTGACAACTCAGGGTAGAGGGTAGTTGTGAGGGCGGTGCATACGGCAGACGGAAGCGGGATGGCTTGGCTCGTCTCGCCCAACCATACCTGTACCGAATGCCCCAAAGCGATCAACATCTCATCACGCTCACGCCATACGTGGTAGACGAACTGAAAGCTACTCTTCCCCACTGCATGCGTTGCCGTCCATAGGATAAGCACATCCCCATAGTAAGCGTGCGCGAGATACCGGCAGGTGTTTTCGACTAACGCAAACAGGTTGACATACTGGGGATTTTCAACATCATAGATACCTAGCCGGCGTAGGTGTTCCAAGCGGGCTTGGTAAAAGTAGTCGAAATAGACCGCATTACTGACGTTACGATCGGCGTCCATATCGTTGGGCCGCACGACCACACGGGTGATGGTGACATGCGGGCTCGGTGGTGTCAGCATGGTCGGTTCTCCCAGTGCATGATGCGATAACCGTACGTCTAAAGCCTAGAAGAGCCATCTCTCTCTATATATACGACGCCGCTCTGAAAAAGGGTGCACTCAGACACAATCGCGCACGACTCAAATGTCTGGCTCCAGTCGGTAACAAGTCCCCACTATACTCTGAAACACGTCTTTGACGTATTGGGTCGCAACTTTTTCGTATCGAGCCGTATTTCAGAGTATAGTGGGGATAGTTATCATTTTAGAAGTCCAAACGGAGAATGCATTATGCGTACAATGGCTTGGAACATTTTTTCACCACCTTCCGACAAATGAAGTCCACAGAATTGCTCAGACCGGCGCAAAGCTGCAATTCCGGTTATTGCTCGTTTCCCCCCGTCCGTGCCGTTTCCGATGCAAACCTGTAACCGCAATCGTGAGTCGTGCTATTCTGCGCGGTCAGATTGCGGTGGTTTCTTCTTACCAGCAGTACAGATTGGGTTTTTTTGCCCGTAGGCAAAAAAACAGGTACTGATACAACACCACAACCGGGTGAGTGAGTCTCTCAGGAAGGGCACGTGACCGCAGCGAGTGAGGGGCGAGTGAGGCCGTTAAGAAGCTGTTGATAAAACGTACAGATTAAACATCTGACTGAAGCATGAGATAACCACACGACTATGTCACAATCCGACAACACCATTCAAAGCGCTTCAGGGGCGATTCGAGGTGGGTGGATTCATCCGGCTAGCCCCTCTTATAAATGGTGGCTGGCGTTCACCGTGACCCTCAGCACTTTTCTGGTCACTCTGAGCATGGGATCGGTGCAAGTGGCCTTGCCTCCCATCATGAGAGCCTTTGGCCTCAATATCGATCAAGCGCAGTGGATTGTACTCGGTCAAATTATTCCGGGTGCGATCATGGTGCCGATGGTCGGTTGGCTCGGCAATCGGCTCGGCAATCGCACCCTGTACCTGTTGAGCTTGCTGACCTTCTTGGCCGGCTCAACCCTGTGCGCCTTTGCCTGGAGTAGTTCATCGCTGATTGCCTTTCGCGTTCTGCAAGGCCTAGGCGGTGGCCCCATCATCCCTATGACCGTGACCCTTCTGGCTGGGGCGTTTCCCCCTGAGCAGCGTGGTATGGCAGTTGGTATCATGGGTATCGGTATCGCCTGTGGCCCTGCTGTGGGCCCCGTGATTGGGGGCTATTTGACGGATTATATTAGCTGGCGCATGGTTTTCCTACTCGTGTTAGCTCCTGGAGTTGTGTGTGTGACGTTGACTGCCCTGATCATACCGAACACTCGGGAGGCCCAGCAACGCTCGCTCGATGTGATTGGGCTCCTCACCATGAGCGTCTTTCTGGTGAGCTTCCTGGTGGCGCTGAGCCGTGGCCATCGGGAAGGCTGGGATGCGCCCTTTATACAACGTCTCTTTATCATTGCGACCATTTCCCTGGTGCTTTTTCTCGTGCGGGAACGGTTTGCGAAAGAGCCCCTGGTTGATCTACGCATTTACAAGAATTTGACCTTTGCTGCTGTGTCGCTTCTTGTACTCTTTTTCTTTATGAACTTCGGGAACAGCAACTTCTTGCAAACTGTTCTGTTACAACGTTTGTTGGAGTATACCCCAGTGCGGGCCGGCTATGTCTCGTTGCCCGGCGCTATGGCCATCGTCTTGACGTTTCCCTTTGCGGGTCGCCTCGCTGACATCTTTGACCGTCGGCTTATCCTCTTCTTTGCTCTTAGTCTCTTTGCGATCGCTTCATATAAATTTACCTTTCTTAGTCTCGAGCAACCGCTGAGCTGGATGATGTGGGTTTCGGGCATGC
>JAPULM010000381.1 GCA_027294925.1 bacterium | reverse complement strand
TGATGAAATGGTTAAAACCAACCGCTCTTTTTTTGTGACGGGCAGATTTTGTGCGCTATTTGAAGGGTGAAGTTGGTGACGAAGTTGCAATCCGTCGCACAACCAATGTCATCATAAAGAGTACCCGACGGAAGGCCGCCTGGCCGTTCCCGCTTGACCTTCGGTAGTTTATTCCAGATTGGACGCTATAGTATTCCAGTTTGGACGACGGCCTGATTGAGAAAGACCGCCATCTTGCGTCGCGGTCATGGCAAACGGGGATACTAAACGTCTGCCCCATAGCCCGCCGCGAAATCCGTGTACCAGGATTTGAATTCTTCGTAGTTCGGGGCGTCCATCGCGTTGGCGACGGGATCGATGGGCACCTGGATAACGGCAGGTTTGCCGCTGGCCAGGGCGCGCTCGATAGCCGACCCAATATCTTCTTCGCGCTCGACATATTCACCGTAGGCGCCAAAACCTTCGGCAATCTTGTCGAACCTCACCCCGCTGCCCCAATGCGCCTCGGTCTCGGGCGAATCCGGGCCGACCTGTTTTCTCCAGACGCCTACTTCAAGACCCCATGCGTAGTCGCAACCGACGATCGTGATGACTGGCAGGTTCTTTCTGACGGCCGTTTCAAGTTCCGAAATATGGAACAGGAAGGATGAGTCGCCAGTGATCAATACCACCGGTCTATCACCCACTGCGATTTGCGCGCCGATTGCATAGGGAAGACCCGTACCCAGGTGGCCGGTATTCTGGTTCCAGACAAGGTCGCGAGGCTGATATTGCGAAAAGGTCCAGCCGAAAATACTGGTGGAACCACCGTCTCGCACAAGCACAGTATCCCTGGGCAGGTCCCTGGTCGCCTCGACCACGAAACGCGCGGGATGGACGGGCACCATGCCGGACGGTGCAGACTCCAGCACCTCCGCCTTGAACTCCTTCTGCATTTTGATCCAGCCATCGAGCTGCGGCGACGGCGAACGCGGCGTGTCCTTGAGCGCTGCAGACAGTTGCGGAACCACATCCCGCAAATCACCCACCAGGGGCACGTCAATGGGCCTGTTCACGCCGATCGCCAGCGGGTCACGCTCGATGTAGATCCACTTGCGGTTGGCATCGTTCTTGGCCCAGTGGCGGCCGATACCCATGTGGAGCGGCTCACCAAGCTCGGTGCCGAGGGCGATGCAAAGGTCGGACGCCTCTACCGCAGCGACACCGGCAGGCGAGAAGCCATAGGCGAAGGTGCGGTCCTCAAGCCCATCGATGACCATGCCGCAGCCGGACGTCTGGATCACGGGGCAGGCGAGCAGCTTGGCAAGTTCCCCGACGGCATCATGCGCGCGCGCCGTGAACATGCCCTGTCCCACCAGCAGGACGGGATGCTTCGCCTCGCGGATGAGCTCCACGGCCTTGTCGACCATCGGCGCGCTCGCCGCCTGGTGAACGAGACGATACTTTTCAGGCGGCATCACCGGCGGCCAGTTGCGCGTCTCATGGATCACGCTCAACGGCAATTCGATGTAAACCGGCCCCGGCGTTCCCGACATCGCCTGGCGCACTGCCTCTCGGACAATTTCGTCCGCCTGCTCCGGCTCTTCGATGATGCCGACATATTTCATCGCCGCTTTGAAATGAGAAACTTGATCGATGAATTGAATGCGGCCCCGGCGCGCACGCTGGTAGGCGATGCGCGAGCGTTGGCCACCGAAGAAGATGGTCGGCGAATTTTCCTTGGCGGCGACAATCATGGCCGCAGCCAAGTTGGCAATACCCGGACCCTGCGTACCGAAGCAGACGCCGGGCTTACCCGTCATGCGCGACCATGCGTCCGCCATGAAGCCGCCCGCCTGTTCGTGATGGGGAGCCACCACATTCCAGCCACGCTGCTCCGCGGTCATAGCCATGTGGATGAAGCCCGGGTCGGGAATGCCGAACAGGGTGTCGATTCCCTCGGCCTCCAGCAGGTGCACAATGCGCTCATAGACAGGTACGGACATAAATCAGATCTCCCGTTAATTTTTGCCTCACGGCGGTTATTCGACGTCTCGCGAAGTGTTCCCAGCTTATCCGGAAGCCAAGTCGCATACTTATCACTTGAGCAGGCGCGGTGCGCCGGTGCCCATGTATCTGGCCAGGTTGCGGTGGAAGTTGGTGATTTTCTGCTCCTGGTGCGGATTGGGCAAGGGGCCGCGGAAGCCGCGCGATCTCATACCCTTCTGCACGGCAGCCATGTTCGAAAAGTCCTGCGACAACACCAGGCCCCACTTTTCCTCAGTCGGCTCGGCATATATCCACTCGGTCTCGGGTTCCTCGCCTTCCGGGAAACGCTCGATAGCATAGGATTCGAAAATGCACTTGTTGGGGTCATCACCATAGGGCCGGGAACGATAGCACAGGGCGAAAGTGATACCCTGGAGGACTGCCATGTTGGGGAAGATGTGCCAGGCAAGGCCGGCTTCCGACATCTGCTCAGGGGTGATCGTCGGCCAGATCACGCCGCGCGCCGCATCATCGGCGCTGGCTGACTCGAGCCAGTGCTTGATAACCTTCTCCGCAGGGGTCCCTTCGGGCAGCTCGTCGACCAGACGCTTCGCCGCGTTCACCAGCGTCTCTGTGGTGCTGGCATTGTTCACCGTGGTGTAGATTATGTTCTGCAGCTCATAGGTCGAAATGCGTGCGTCCTCGCCTTTGCCGGCACGGGTGACCGTGCTGCTTTGCTTCATCTTGAGGTCCGGATCGCGCTGGTCGAAACCGCTGACGCCGTGCAATCCGTAGGGCGCGCTATAGGCGTAGAAATCGCCATGTTCGAGCATCTGCGTATGCGTGCCCGCCACATGATAGGGCTCCATAAAGGCTTCGAGCGCCGTCTTCCAGTTGCAGTCGAAGATCACCCACTGGCGCCACTTGTAGCGCATCTTCTCAAACTCGAAGGGATCGAGAATGCCGGCGGCGGGCTCTAGATATTCGCGCAAGGACACGCAGTCGAGATCCATGTTGATGAAGACCCAGCCGCCCCAGGTGTC
>JAPULM010000380.1 GCA_027294925.1 bacterium | reverse complement strand
TGTAAAACGCAATCTCGTTGCCGATACCTTTGCCACTCAGGAAGGTATCTGAGGCGATTTTGGGTAAGATTTGGTTGAGTCGGTTGGTTAACCCACTGTTCATGGCCCCACCTGAATGCATCGTAAGATGTCATGTTCATTACGCTCTGTCAGGTATTCCAGCACTTGGGACGCGATGTGGACGGTTTGCAGCTTCAGGGTACGTGTATTCTCGATGTATCCTACCTGAGCAAGTATTTGAAAGACGGAAGATCGCAGACGGTCAATGGTCGCGTCGCTCCACCGTGGCATATCCGAATCACGCCCTCGACAGTCTTCAATGTAAGTCTGCCACAGTTTCGTAGAGAGGGCTTCAGCATAACACTTGTATTGCTCTCGCACCACGAGGTCGAGGAAATCGCCCAGCAGGACGCTATGTTTGACAGCCATAGCCAGACACGCATGGGTGGCCACCGTACCAGACCCATCCCGCACCAGTTTCCATAACTCGGCCTGCATTAATTCTAGCCGACCACGCAGCAGTAAGAGCAGTCGTTTGGCCGTTTCTGAACTGCGGGTTTGGAGAACATTCTGGTCGTACAACGCTTCCTTCCAGCCCGTCTCATCGAGACCCTGCAATAGCAGATCGGCGATGATTCTGCTTTCTGGTACCTTGAGTGAGCCTGCTGTGATGTCAGCCCGGTATCGCATCCTCGTTTCCCACTCTTCGGGCACCCGTCACCCTGAACCGCAAAGAAGGCCCATCAGTCGGATACAGCGGTATCCACCCTATTCCGCTCATCCTTATGATCAAGATAAAGGGGTCCCCTTCTTTTTGGCTTTCTTTTGAGTTCCGTTGTACGCCAATCGTTTTTCATCAAGCGAGGGAATATCCAGTATCTGGTGGAGATCGCTGGCGAGATTGTCGCTCAGCGGTAAATGTCCGTGGTAGACACGACTGATTAACTCTCGAGTCCGCCCGACTTTCTTGGCGACCCATGCGGGACCTCGTTCGTTTTCGTCCATCCATGCGCGCAAGATATCTTGTCTGTTCATAGCCCTTTCCATAGTAATAGTTTAACGAAACTGTGACACATGCACAAAACTTTCATCAGGCGCGTGAGTTGAGGGAAAGATATCAGGCTAATTTGCTTAGCACCAGCTGCGCTGTCAGGGATGCAATTCCCGCATCAAGGGTAGGTCATAATTCAAGTATTGACGATTTCGAATGTGATGAGTTTGATGATTCCAGGTTTGAGGACCTTGAGGGCGATGAAGGACTTTTGCACTAAGTCGATGGATTAACAAACCCTTCTTTTGCTCTACTACTCGACTATGCCGAATATGTGTATCATGCCTCACCGTTAGAACCCCCTTCTCCGTCCTTCTCATCGAATCATTGCTCCTGCCTTGCCCTACCTTTGGGGACAAGATAAACCCTGCGCCTACTCCCTATGGTGTCAATGTCAAGCGTAAATGTCATCGACAGACCGCTACCTGAGGCGTATGGTGATGGTGGAGGAGGGCGGAAGCATGAATCTGCGGCATGCGACTGCTCTGTATTTGCTCAACTCCCACCCTGGGTTGGGGCGCGGGCTGAGCCTACATCTTCCAAACGGAACTGGAGGCGCTAACCTGGAAGCACGTTAAGGACGAGGGAGGTATTAGCCAATGGTACAACAACAGCAAGAACCGACGACGATGCAATGCATACTCATCGGACTACTAACCGCAATTTTTGGTCCGATGTTTCTAGCCTTCCTGGGACTGACAATGTTGCAGGAGATCGTTAACAATACTCGACCCGTGCACGCCGATGAGTTCGACGACGATCTGGACCTACCGGACGACTTCGAGGAGCGGGACGACACGGATGTATGGTTGCAACCGACACGAGGGAGTCGAGGTATCGACCTGGACGACGACCCTTACGGTCTTGACAAGCGGAGAAATTAGCGTCGCCCCGGCCACACGATTCGATACGTCGAGGCTGGCTATGGATGCGCCAGATCGTAGAAGTCTTCCCACAACGACAGGGAGAAAAGCCGTGAGTTTTTTCGGGGTAGCCATCGCCACACTGATAAGCCCGCAGGTGGGTGCGCTGTATGCACAATTAATGAAGGGTTTACCAGCCCGAAGCCGAAGACGATTGGTACGACTTCAGGCAAGAAAACGAAGCAAGCCACGAGGTTGTACACACCACCAGCCCGGAGGCCCAGGCCGCGCCGACGCCTTACGCTGGACAAAGACGATGTACCAGGACGTATGTACGAAACACCGTTTACCGACACCCAATACTACAAGGGCAAGGGATTCAGGCCGGACACCAGGAGCAACTAATATGCAGGGTAAATCTGGCCATAACGCAATGTTCTGCCTGATTGCTATTCACCTCCCATACTTGCCCCCGATTATCGGCACAACTGAGCGGTGGCAGTTTGAAGAATGATGAAATTACAGATTTTCATTTCACGATTTTGTTCTGCTCTTTTAATCGTGCTTATTTGCCCTCTCCTCGCTTCGGCAATTCTGTTGAGTGAGAAGGACTGTAAGGCAATCATCGAGGGTGACATCTGGAAATGCGTTTCAAAGGACTGCAAGGCGATCGTTGAGACCGATGCTTGGAAATGCGCGTCAGAAGACTGTAAAGCGATTATTGAGGGTGACGTCTGGAAGTGTGCTTCCAAAGACTGCAAAGCGATCGTTGAGGGCGACGTTTGGAAGTGCAACTCTGGAAATTGTAAAGCGGTCATCGAAGGCGACCGTTGGAAGTGTGACTAACCCTAGTAATTCGGTAATAGCCGCTTCGACCTAGATCACCGGGGATAAGCGGACAGCCTGAGACATCAAAGAGATTGTACCTATCCGGGGCGGCATGTCCAGACCGCGATTCGCCTAGCAACGGCTTGCGGCGAGCCGTTGCTAGGAGCAAAAACCTCACCGCTGGCGCCACCTGACCCAGGGTTGTTGTTCCCTCAAGTCAGCCGGTGTCTGTAACAGCATCACTCCCGACGATTATTCCGAGCGGTTCTGCAAGGGTCTCACCCGACTGGCATACTTTTCCGAGCGCCCCGCGCCTACCGTCCAAACCCCGTCGGGCGTCAACCTATGGTGGAACGACGAGTGGAACACCGCCGACGCTCGCCGCACTCGGCCACAGTCGGTCGGCTGATCCGTAAACTGTGGGCAATCTGGCGGTTGCTCAGACCGCAGTCCCATTTGAGACGTAGGACTTCTTTGACTTGACTCATTGATGACCTCCTGGCTGGCATCTGAACCGCCCTTATAGATGTGAGAAAGGCTCAGCATACCGATGGGGTTATGTCTGCGTCGCGTGTTGCTCCAATACCTCACTTTATGGTGGTAGGCTTCAACCGGAATACGCACGGAGACGGCCGTGAGTGCAGCGGGTCAAATTCGTAAGGAAGATTAAAGAGCCTCAGATGATGCCCTTCATCCTGAGCCAGCGGTACCGCTCGTAGGGACACAGTCCTGGGTCGTCATACCACTCGACCTGCGTGTGCTAGCTCGGCGCGAGGGCAGGCTCACAGTATAGTCGTCTTGTTTGCCCTCAAGTTCGTCGAACGAGACGGTCAGGATGAAATTGAGCATTTTTGCTGGCGTCATCTCGTAGGCTGAAGCGACCAACCGCAGACGCCGCAGGATATTCGGGTGTATCTTGGTTAGAATTCGCCAACAGTATCGGGACATTCATGGGCCAGTTTACCCGGCCGTGCCATGCACGTCCAGGTCGTCCTCGATCAAGAGATCGCGGCTCGGAGGTAGAACACCACGTTTGGTGTTTATTAGGGGCTCCAGGCGTTTTGTGTGATGTCCTTTGCAGAATGTGATATAACTGCCAGCACGTCTCAAAGCCGTTATATCTTACGTGCAGGCGAGGCGGGAAGTCATGCCCATCACAACGGCAGAAGCCGAACATGTTCGGCAAGCAGCAAAACACAAGGCATTAGAGATGGGCGTTAAGGTGGCAATAGCGGAAGATATTTGTTTGGCCTGGAGGTCCCATGTCCATACCTGAGTCAGTCACGATAGTTGGCGGTGGGGTCGTTGGCTGTTTTTTGGCCTACCGGCTCGCTCTCGAGGGCGTGCCGGTTACTTTGATTGAGCGTCAGCATGTCGGTGCAGGCGCGTCGGGTGCGTCGGCGGGGAACGTGCAGCCAGGTGAGGTCGAAACGGCTTTGGCAGCGGAAAGTCTGGGGCTGTTTCGTCGCTTCGTGCCCAGGATCAAAGCGGAAAGCGGTATTGATCCGCTAGACCACGATGTGCAGTATGTTTACGCGGCACTTGATGAGCAGGGCGTGGCGCAGACGCAGCAGTTTGCCACCGCGCTACAGCAGGAGGGCTTGCGGGTGGAATGGATCGATGGCAAAGCCGCCCGTGAGATTGAACCGCACCTCGCCCCCCATGTGCTCGGTGGCGCATTGCACCAAGACTGCATGCAGATAGACGGGTATCAGTTTGTCTCTGCCCTATCGCAAGCTGCACAGCGGCATGGTGCGCAGCTTCGTCAGGCAGAGGCCGTCGGGTTGCAGCGTACGGGCGATCGGGTGACCGCCGTGCGCTTGCAGGACGGCACCACGGTGCCCTGCGACACCTTGGTTTTGACCATGGGTGCGTGGAGCGGGATCGCGGCTTCGGAATGGTTAAGCGGATCACTCCCTATCGCGCCGCACAGTTTGCAGAAAATCCACCTCCGTCCCAAGGGCCGTGCCTTGCATTGTGCGGTGCGTTGGGATGAGGTGAATATCGTCACGCGACGCGACGATCTGGTGCATGTAGGGAGCAAACATGACCCAACGGGCTTTGTCGCACAGCCGACTCCAGAGGGACGCCATTGGTTGTTGGAGCGTCTCAATACGATTCTTCCTACCTTTGCAGCTGAGGTGGTTGAAGCGAACGCTGGGGTTGCTGTCGCGACGCCGGCAAAGATTCCGATCCTGGGGCCGCTTGCAGAGCTTGAGGACGCCTATGTCGCGGTGCCAGGCACTAATGGCTTTTTGCTCTCCGCTGTGCTCGCCCACATCTTGACAGAGTTGCTGGTGCATGGAAAGGAGCACCCGCGGCTGCACGCGCTGCTGCCGGAGCAGGCTCGACAGCGTGCCAACCTCTAGGGAACGATGTGTGAAATTCGCCTTACCCTTCTCCTGATGCTTGGGGCAGGTAACACCAGCCACGAACAGGTCATAGGCGGGCTTGATTTACTGGGAGAAAAGGTTATTCCCAAGTTCCGGGAGCCCACCCGATTCCCCGTCTGCCGCATAGTATCACCCCAATGCCGTGTAGGTTGCTCATGATCGAGTAGATTGACCTCAATCCCATCAAGGTGTAGCCGGAAGGGCAGGGCTGCGTCATCGTCGACACACTTACGTTGCCGGCGCAACAAAAAGGAGATAAGCCATGACCGACGATCTAGTTCGCTATGAAATCGACGCGAATATCGCCATCATCACGATGAACCGGCCGGAGAAGCTGAACGCGATCAGTCATGAGCTGCGCGGTGACGTTTCCGAGGCACTACTGCGTGCTGATGATGATAAGGCAGTCAGCGTCGTCATTCTGCGCGCGGAAGGGCGCAGCTTCTGCGTCGGCTACGATATCGATTCCGACAGCCCGGAACGGGAGGAGCGGCGTTACAACGCGATGATGTGGCATGCGTCGCTCAGTGAGGATCTGCGCTTCGAAATGATCCCCTGGCTTATGCGCAAGCCGGTGATCGCTTCGGTCCAGGGTCATGCGCTCGGCGGCGGCTGTGAGCTGACCATGTTCTGCGATATCACCATCGCCGCCGACAACGCCTTGTTCGGCGAACCGGAAATTCATTTCTCCAATGTCGGTCCGGCAATCATTATGCCGTGGATGATCGGCTACAAGAAGGCGCGTGAACTCCTGTATTTGGGCGACATGATCGATGCGCAAACGGCGATGAATCTCGGCATGATCAACCGGGTTGTGCCACTGGACGAGTTGCAGGAAAAGACCCTCAGATTCGCCAAGCGTCTTGCCCTGATTTCGCCGGAAGCACTGCAATTTACCAAGCTGTCGATCAACCGGGGCGCTGACGCGGCCGGATTCACCAGCGCGATGCAGGCCGGACTCGACGTCGTGGCACCGCTCTATGCCGCGAAGACAGATGTCGGCGTGCAGTTTACTGAAATCCGGCAACGCGATGGCTTGCGAGCCGCGCTCAAATGGCGCCGCGACCAGTTCGCCCAGTATGATGATTCCTGATCGATTGCATGGAACAAAACGGCCCAAAATGAGCCAAGCTGTCAGCAGTGGCAAAGTAGCTGGAACAGGTTCTCTTTCAACGGGTAATCAGCATTTTAGCTTGATGTGTACGACACGCTGCGAGTTCACGATAAAACGTGCGCCGTGCAATGCCCAGGCGAGTACAGAAACTTTGCACGGAACTCGTGCGGACCTCGTAGAGCTGGAGTGCCATCTCAAACGTCTTGCGATCGATGGCTTTGCGCGGTTCGCAGCTAGGCGTAGTAGGCAATGTACAGTCTGGACATGTAGCTCAGCGTGGGCTAGGATAGAGCCATCAGAGGGGGCTCGCTCGAGCTGAAGCTGAATCACATCTGGCATTTGCCGGCCGCCCCCTTGCATCCGGATTGCGTGGCGGCGGTGCGCCACGCCGTCGTGCGACTGGCAAACGAACAAGGAGACTGACCATGACGGCGAATACTCACCTAGCGTTCGAGCCGGTGCACCGGCTGCGTGACCGTATTAGCAAGGGTGAGGCCGGCCCGGTGGAAGTCGTCGAGGGCTACCTGAACCGCATCGCCCGCTACGATGAAAAACTCCACGCCTACATCGATGTCTACGCAGACGATGCCCGAGCGGCGGCGAAAGCAGCGGCGGACGCCATTGCGTCTGGCCATCGCATCGGCCCGCTCCACGGTATCCCGGTTGCAGTAAAGGATATCGTCGAGATCGATGGCCGTGTGACCACGGGTGGCTGTGGGGCCTGGCATGACCGCCGCTCCACCTACACCGCCACCTTGGTGGAGAAGATGGTTGCGGCTGGAATGATCGTGCTGGGGAAGACCCACACCGTGCAATTCGCCATGGGTGGCTGGGGGACCAACCAGCAGCTCGGTACCCCCTGGAATCCGTGGGACCTAGAGGTGCATCGAACCCCAGGCGGGTCCAGCGCCGGGTCCGGGGTGGCGGTCGCGGCCGGCCTCGCCCCCTGGGCAATCGGCACCGATACGGGCGGCTCGGTGCGGCTCCCCTCCGCGTGGTGCGGCTTGGCCGGGCTCAAGACGACTATAGGACGGATCAGCACCTACGGGGTGCTACCGCTGGCGGCCACGCTGGATACTCCCGGCCCGCTGGCTCGTGACGTCGAAGACGCGGCGTTGCTGCTGGCAGTCTTGCAAGGCGCGGACCCCCGGGATATTCGCACTCGGGGGGTTGTCGACATCGACCCGATTTCGAATCTCAAGCGGGGAACGAGCGGATTCCGAGTCGCCGTCATGCCCCGGCGAGAGCGCGAGGGCGTTGACCCCGAGATCCTCGCGAGCTTCGATGCCTCGCTCGATGTCTTGGCGAACCTCGGGGCAGAGGTCGTCCAGCTCGAATCACTGCCCCTGTCCTTTTCCGACTTCGCCGAGCGCACCGGCACCATCATCTATGCTGAAGGGTATAGCGTGGTGGGTGACCTATGTGACGAGGCGGATCTGCCGTTGGACGAGGACGTTCGACCTCGCATTCTGGCTGGCAAGCGGTTGTCGGCACGCCAGTATCTCGATGCCCTGGCCGAGATGGGCCGAATTAAATGCCAATTCGCCGCGGCCCTTGACGCATTCGACGTATTGGCCACGCCTACCATCGGGACGCCTGCCATCCCGCTGCATCAAGTAGACCAAACCTCGACCCCGGCGGGATTTACCCGTGCCGTGAATCTACTCGAGCGCTGTGCCCTGACGGTTCCCAATGGGTTTACCGGGGACGGCCTGCCGAGTGGTCTGCAGCTCATCGGGCGGCCCTACGATGAGGGTACGGTTCTCAGGATTGGGTGGGCGTATGAGCAGGCGACGGATTGGCACCACCGCATCCCATCGGGATTGCTCGATTGATGCATATGATGGGCGCTTGAATGGTATCCCTTTGTAAGGAGCCGGTGGTGCTGAGGTGGACATTGGCACCGGTGGGGTGGCAGCTTCGCCGCTCCAGACCAAAACGCAGCCGTCTTCATCTAGCGCCAGTTTTGAGGCAGCTCGTCCCGGGGTCCAGTCCATACAGAAAGGCATGGGCGTGGTGCGTCTGGGAGTCGTAGAGGGCAATGCCCCGTTCCACGTGCTCCTGGGCTTGGGCCACCTCGCCAAGCCAAAACAAGCTCACCCCTAGCCTCATGTCGACCTCCAGGAGGAGCGCTGGGTCTTGCTGGCTTTGGGCCAGGCTGAGGCACTGCTCTCCGAGCTCCCGCGCGGTCTGTACCGCCCTCCGATTCAAATAAAACTGGGCCAGTCTCCGCAGCACGCGAAAGAGCTGAGGGCTTTCCCCCACCTGCTGGCACAGCTCAAAGCCCACCTGGCCGAGTTCCCCCGTGATCCCCTCTTGATGCGGTTGGCCCACCTGAT
>JAPULM010000038.1 GCA_027294925.1 bacterium | reverse complement strand
ATTCATCTGCCGACAACGCCCGGCCAATACTTCCCTTTTCATAGCTCTTTTTCGGGGAAGGGTATTTCTCAATCTTCTTGACGTTCAACGGGTCACCGAACTCATACTCGACCCGTTGAAGAATGGGCCCGGGTAGGTCTGACAGCGACACCTCCTCGACCCTTTGAAGAATGGGCCCGGGTAGGTCTGACAGCGACACCTCATTCTCCGCAACCTTGGTGCAGGATAACAGAACGATGGATAAGAGTGCCACGGTGCAGAAAGAGAGCTTGCCCATAAGTCTGTCAGAATGATGTGTTGGTAGAAGCTAAGCGCTCCATATCCCTGCTCCACTGGTACGTTACGAGCCCGAAACGAGGCATCGAATCGGTCGGCCATAACGATGAAGCTCAGCCGCCACAAGCGGCAATAACTTCTACAAGATGCAACAGAGACACAGAGCTTCGCAAGCAGCACGACCGTCGAGCTTGTGGTCGGCTGAAGCGGTTGTTATGTCGCCCGCCCTTGAGGGCAACGCCAGCCCTAATCTACCAATCGGTAAACTTTAAAGTTATCGATCGTTTCGTGGTTGCGCACGGTACGAATGCCGAAGTGACCCGCAGGAATCAGGTCGGCATCGTGATGATGAAAATAAATTTCATCATTTACAATAAACTGGGTAACGGTATCAAAGGTTACTATTTGAATTTTATAGGGCGTGTTGGCCGTAAGCAGGTGGGCTTTATCTGTATGTTCATAAAGAAGATCTCTTGAGCCGTCCCCCGGGTATTTGCGAAAGCGGGTGGTGCTATTGTTATTGCCTCCCATGCCCACATAATAGAGCAGAAGTCCATGGTAGGTGGGAAACCTGCCACTCCGAGTAAAAAGGTCCGGATTCCCCGGATCGGAGGCCATCCAGAACTGGTTCAGATCAGATATCCTGTCGTTACTCCCTCCGCTATCCACCACGGTAATTTCGTATTCAATCATTACATTGCCCTCAAGCAGGGGCTTGAACCAGATGGTGGCGCCGCCATCCACGTCAATATCCATGACGCCATTTTTTATTTCCACCGTGGAGGTGGCGGGGTTTTCCAGTTCCAGGACCCAGTTCCCAAGATCACCCGAATCAAAATTTTCTTCGAATAAAAGGCTGTCTATCTGCCAGTCGGAACTGGACTCGCACTGGGCGAGCGCACTGCCTAATATTAAGCAGGTTAGCATAATTGTGGTTTTATATTTCGGCATATCACTCCTCGTTAAGCCGAGACTTTTTTTATAGGATACATCTGATTACGTAGTTGGTGAAAATAACGTCGAAGCTTAGGTGCGTAGCGAAGCGGCGTCACCTACAGCGCCTTGTTCTGCTAGATTCTTTCCTCAAATAATTTGCGCCTCTGTTTACCGGGTGCGGCCCCTCTCAAGAAGATTTGATAGAACCTTTTTCATCTCGGCGACCCGTTCCGGATTGTTTTCAGCAAGATCGGTTGTCTCGTACGGGTCATCAGCAAGATTATAAAGTTCAACAGGTGAATCTAGAAACGTGGCTTTCTCTTCGGACGTTTTGGGAGTCTTTTCATAACGAAGCTTCCAATCGCCTTGCCTAAAGGCCAAGAGGCCGTTGCCCGTCTGCAAAATGGTGGTTGTGCGTATCGGGCCATCCACGCTCTTGCCCAATAGGACCGGGCTAAAATCAAAGGAATCGCCCCCGGCTGATTCTGGTAAATCTTGACCGAGAAGACCTGCCGTAGTCGCAAGCATGTCAGTAAGCGTAATGACCTGGTCAGACTCGGAACCTTTTGCTACTTTTTCGGGCCAACGGACAATAAGCGGCACCCGAAAGCCACCTTCGAAGTTACTGCCTTTGTAACCACGTAAATCACCATTCGTGCGGTGTCCGAATTTTTCACGAGCATCGGTTTTTGCAGTTTTGGCTTTCACAGCTACATCGTGGGTTTCGCTTTTCAAATTCAGATTTTTGCCTGCCCCGGCAACGTCGTTCCGCTGTCCGCCATTGTCGCTTGAAAAGATAAGTATTGTATTGTCGGTCAAATCAAGCTCCTCAAGCGTGGCCATTATTTCTCCCACGTGATAATCCAAATCGTTGATGTAGTCACCGAGTTGCCCTATTTCACTTGTTCCGCGAAATTTTTTATTCGGCGTTATGTGAGTGTGCGTCGCGACAAGAGCAAGGTAGATGAAAAATGGCTGCTCACGGTTCGTTTTCATAAATTCGATCGCTTTGGCGGTAAGCGTGGAGTCTACTTCGTCATCGTAGCGGATTTGTGTCAGGTCATCTTTGGTGGGCTTACCTGCAAGCTCAGTCACACTCTCCTTGAGCCAAAGCAATCTGTGGTTTTCCACGTAAGTTTTGAAGTTGTCACTATGATTCGTTGGAAGGCCTAAATGATAATCGAACCCGATTTCAAGCGCTCCGGGCTTGATTTCACCGGCCCAGTTAGTAATGCCTGTTTCACCGAAGCCTAAATGCCACTTGCCAATGTGCGCGGTACGATATCCCTGCTGTTTCAAAAACTTCGGCAAAGTCATCATAGTCGTATCGATAGTCAACGGACTGGTTGCTCTCGCGGGTTTATACCTTAAAGGTCCACGACTAGGATAGAAACCCGTGAGAAGCGAATAACGTGAAGGCGAACAAACCGCTCCCGGCGCGTAAGCCTGAGTAAACCGCATTCCTTGAGTAGCCAGTTTATCAATATTTGGCGTCGTTACTTTCGACGGCTGATAAAAACTTTTGATATCACCCGTCCCGATATCGTCAGAAAGGATAAAGACAATGTTTGGTTTCTCTTGGCCTAGGGCGATGCATGGGATGAGAACAAGAAGGATGGTGATGAATGTTTTCATGAATCTGGCTTCCTTTATTCTTACAGAACGGTTGAACTAAGCCGCCAAACGCGACTCTGACAAGCGATACCTGGGCGCAAACGCGTTGGTTTTATCCCCGGCATTTACCAGTATAGCGCCCGGACCTGCATGAGAGCCGGGTACTTTTCATCCGTGTCGCCGATCTTGGCCTTCAGTGCCAGCAGCTGCGCTTTGAGCCGTTCCCGGACGTCGGCGTATTGCGGATTGTCGTAGACGTTGCGCATCTCCCAGGGGTCGTTCCGCAGGTCGTAGAGCTCCCAGCCGGGCTGCGTCGGATCGGGAAGCGCGCCCTCGGCGTCGAGCGGGAGGCCGTAGAAGAACATCAGCTTGTAGTCTTTCGTTCGGATGCCGTAGTGTGCCGGGTTATCGTGGTGCGTCATGTGCATCCAGTAGCGGTAGTACACAGCCTGCGGCCAGTCTTCCGGCGTCTCGCCTTCGAGCAGGGGCACCAGGCTGCGGCCCTGCATGAAGTTGGGAGCCTCGATGCCAGCGAGATCGAGCAGGGTAGGCGCGAGATCCACGTTACTCACCATCTCGCCCGATACCGAGCCGGGCTTGACGTGTGCCGGATAGCGCACGATGAGCGGGATCCGCATCGACTCGTCGTACATCCACCGCTTGTCGATGAAGTCGTGCTCACCCAGCATCATGCCCTGGTCTGAGGTGTAGACGACGATGGTGTTGTCGAGCTGGCCGGTCTCTTCCAGGTAAGCCAGCAAGCGACCGACGTTGTCGTCGATGCCGCGGACCGTGCGGAGGTACTTCTTGAGATAGCGCTGGTAGCTCGTACGCGTGTAGGCCATGCTGTCCAGCGACGGATCCACAAACATGTGGTGGCCCATGTTGCGGCGCGCGTTCCGCTTGGAGATGGATGTGCCTGTGCCCTGCGTCGCGGCCGAGCCGAAGTCCGGTTGGTGCCAGAGGCTGGTCGGCTCCGGGATGTCCGTGTCTTCGTAGAGCCAGTCGTAGCGTTCCGCATTCTCAAAATTGTCGTGCGGCGCCTTGAAGTGGTGCATCAGGAAGAAGGGCCGGGCCGTATCGCGCCGTTTCAGCCACTCGATCGAGAGGTCGGTGACTACATCGGAGGAGTGTTTGGAGTTGTAGCCGGAGAAATATTGCTCATTATCCGGCCATGGGCCCTGGCTCGACCGTCGAAGGATGGGGTTGAAATAGTTGCCCTGTCCGATGAAGACGCTGTACTCGTCATAAGCCGCCGGCTCTTCCTTCAGGTGCCATTTTCCGATCATCGCGGTCTGGTAACCGGCCTCGCCCATCAGCATCGGGAGGTACTGGCGTTCAGGCGGGAGCGCGCCGCGGAGGGTCTTGATCCCGTTCGTGTGGCTGTACTGCCCGGTCATCAAGGTGGCTCGGCTCGGGGTGCAGATCGAGTTGGAGACGAACGTCCGTTCGAACCGCATCCCCTCCGCGGCGAGGCGGTCGAGCGTCGGGGTCGGGTTGAGGACAGAGAGACGCCCACCGTAGGCGCCAAGGGCATGCGCGGC
>JAPULM010000379.1 GCA_027294925.1 bacterium | reverse complement strand
CAGCCGATTTCGCATGGCTCGCATGAGATGCCATGGGACTTCTGGATGCGCAGCCTGCACGTCATCGGGAATGTGACTGGCCGCCTCGCCGATGACGATGAAGTCAAGCTGGACCGCTTTGATGGTTTTGGCATCTCGCTGCGCGCCCTGTAAAGAGCGAACGGGCGATAGGAGATATCGCAACGTATGAGCTTAATCTTGAAAAACGCTTAGACAATCCCTTTTTGCGATCGTTTTCATCTGCAACGCACAGTTCAGACAAGTGAGCATCGAATGCGCTCACCCTATTTTACTGGAGGAAGGCCATGATGATATTCGGCGCCATCAGCAATTCTTGGCAACGGCAATTGCCGACGCAGACTTTGGCGACACTGGTCGCCGAAGCCCAGCAGCGAGGCGCACGTCACATTGAGCTGCGGGCGACCTGTCTAGGCGACTGCGAAACGGGTCAAGGGGACGACTGGCGTCCGCTTTTGCCTAACCTGCAAGCCCTGATTGATCAGTTTCCCGGCCTATCGTTTAACCTGGCCGTGCCGGTTCCCTGTCTCACCGAAGCGGTTGACCCGCAGGGGGTATTGTTTCAAGCAGCCTTGACAGGCGCAATCTGTGTGGGTCGGCAGCAAGCGCATTTACGGATCGTCGATGGTGGCTATTTCGACCATGCATGGGAGACGCCTGAAGACATCCCGGCAACAGCCTTGGGTCTCGCCGATTTAGCGCACGAGGCCGCTCGCCAACAGGTGGTCTTGTCGATCGAAAACGTGTCGCAGCCGCTACACAGCATGGCCATGTTGGTAAAGTGTGCCGGTGACCGGTTGTCGCCCGTAGAAGGGGACAATCTGGGGCTTTGTCTTGATCTTACCAATCAGCTCCGCGCATACCCTGACAGCAATCCGTTATCCGAATTGGCTGCGATTTCCCCCAGTATGATCAAAATGATGCACATCAAGCAGACCCGTGAGCTTCGTCCCTATCCTACGGTAGACACTGGCGATCTGGACTGTTTGCAGATGCTCAAAATTTTGCAAGAGATGTCTTACGAGGGCCCTCTCGTGTTCGAGATACCCCCGCATGAACAGGCGCTGGAAAATCTCACTAGTAGTTTTAACTTTGTGCGCCAGTAGCCGTCGCGCTCCCTGCTGAGGGGTAAGATTGCCGCTTAGGAGCTAGACAGGTGATGTGGAACAGCGTATGGTTTGATCGGCAAGTGACGCGCAGTTCTACAAGAGCCTCGGATAGGCAACATGGCCCGGTTGTGGACGAAGCAAGCCACCACAGCAAAGCGGATAGAAAACGCAGCAGGAGGACGCCATGCTGATCGTTGACTCACAGGTTCATATTTGGAGCAAAGGTATCCCGACAAACCCTGCCCATCGGCAAATTTCCAGCTACACGAAGGACGATTTATTGCAAGAGATGGATGCCGCAGGCGTCGATGCAGCGATTATTCATCCGCCTGGCTGGGACCCCGATTCCAACGAACTGGCCGTCGAGGCTGCCAGACAGCATCCTAAGCGGCTGGCAATCCTGGGGAATTTCCCCCTCGATCGGCCGGAGAGTCGAGCTCTTATCGATGGCTGGAAGCAACGACCAGGGATGCTTGGTCTACGCTTTACGTTTTTACAGCCGCATCAGCGCAGCTGGCCCACAGATGGTACGATCGACTGGCTATGGCCGGCGGCGGAGCGTGCCGGATTGCCGGTTGGGCTTGCTGCAGCCAATTTCCTTCCTTTAGTGGGACAGGTGGCGGAGCTCCATGCGGGGCTCAAGCTGATCATCGATCATTTCGGTCGGCCGTCAGGCAGCAAAGACGAGGCGGCCTGGGGTAATCTAGCCGAACTACTGGCATTGGCCAAGTATCCGAACGTGGCGGTTAAGACCTCCGGCGCGCCAAGCTATTCTAGTCAGGCCTATCCTTATCACAACATCCATACCTATATTCGCCAGATCTACGATGCTTTTGGCCCTGAGCGCATGTTTTGGGGTACGGACATCACCCGCATGCCGTGCTCATGGAAGGAATGCGTGACGATGTTCACGGAAGAGCTGCCGTGGTTGTCGGTGCGCGACAAGGAACTTATTATGGGACAGGCTCTCTGCGCCTGGCTCGACTGGTCACCACCTGTCGGTTGATCGTGAGGAAAGACGGAACGGGAATATGCAGCGCAGTCAAGTGCTCCGACTTTTAGCCTATATCTGGAATCATTGGCGCCTGCTGCCCGTGATCATGGTTTGCATGGTTGCCGCCACCATGCTGAGCCTGGTTGCGCCTTGGCTCACCGGTGTGGTGTTGATCGATCGGGTCATTTTGGGCCGCGACGCTTCCTTGCTGCCGTGGGTGGTTTTAGGGCTGTTAGGCGCCGTGATCTTTCGGCAGGGATTTGACGTTGCCCAGCGCTACTTTCTGGCGCTGCTCAGTCAGCGGGCCATCCACCAGCTGCGCTGCGATCTGTATCAGCATATCGAGCACTTGCCGGCTAGCTATTTCAACAAGACCCCGGTGGGTGATCTGGTCTCGCGCCAGGTAAACGACGCCGATGCCCTGGAGGACGGCTTGAAAGGATTGGTGACCGAGGCTGGTGTTCACCTCATTATGGTGTTCGGCGTCCTGGCCATTCTTTTTTCGCTGAACGTCAAACTGACCCTGCTGGTCCTACCGTTTATCATCCTGTTGGCGGTGTCGATGCACGTGTTCCGGCGGGTTGTCAAAGGGTCATCTCTGAAGGTAAGAAGCCGATTGGGCGACCTGGCGACGCTGGCCACAGAAACCCTGTCCGGTATTGGGGTGGTGAAAGCCTTCAGCATGGAGCGCGCCGAGTTAAACCGGTTCCGCGCCCAATCCAACAATATCTTGCTTGCCAATTTGCGTCTGGCCCGGCTACAAGGCTACTATAGCGCCACAGTTGAAACCCTCTTAATCGGAAGCACCGGGTTAGTGGTATGGTTGGCTGCGCCCCAGGTGTTGACAGAGACGATGACGGTGGGGGCTTTGGTCGCCTACCTCAGCTACCTTACCCACTTCCAGACGCCCCTTAAGGGGCTGAGTAATGCTAATTTTCGTATTCAGAAAGCCCTGGGGGCAGCACAGCGAATTTTTATGGTGTTGGATACGCCCACGGAACACGAGGCACCTGGCAGGCTGGTCTTGCCGAGCATCCAGGGCGGTATTCAGTTTGAAAATGTGACGTTTGGTTATAGCCCGGACACCTCCGTGTTGCGGAATTTTTCCCTGCACGTGCAGCCGGGTGAGTCAGTGGCCCTGGTCGGAGCAAGCGGCGCCGGCAAGAGCACCTTGATTAATCTTCTGCTCAGGTTTTATGTCCCTACTAAAGGTCAAATCCGGCTAGATGGATACCCCATTGAGCAGCTCGAACTTGCTTTTTTGCGCCAACAGATTGCCCTGGTGCAGCAGGAACCTTTCCTCTTTTCCACCACAGTGGGAGAGAACATCCGCTATGGTAGACCTGCAGCCAGTCCGGAGGCAATTGAACAGGCCGCTCGAGCCGCCAATATCCATGACTTTATTGCGACCTTGCCGCAGGGTTATGATACCCCGGTAGGGCAACGCGGAATGGCCCTGTCTGGCGGTCAACGTCAGCGAATTTCACTAGCGAGAGCCTTTCTGAAGGACGCGCCTGTGTTGCTGCTAGACGAGGCTACTACAAGTGTTGATTCCGAGGCGGAGGCACTCATCCAAGAGGCTTTGGCAAAGCTCATGGGCGGCCGCACGACGATTATTATTGCGCATCGTCTCTCATCACTGAACGATGTCGGACGTATCTTTATTCTGGAGCATGGCCGCATTACCGAAGAGGGTTCTCACCAGGACTTGTTGGCCGGCGCGGGTCTCTATCGGCGGCTACATGATCTGCAAGCTCAAGGTGAGGCTTTTGCCGAGGGGGCGGATTAGGATGGCCGCTCGAAGATGGCTTGCACCATAACCATGCGACCTTCGCTTTGATTACGCCGACCGGCCTCTCTAATCGCCTCTAACGCGTTGCCCATCACCAGGCGCTGAATACTAAAAGCCGGTTCGGCTGCACCGGCTTGCTTGGCAGTTGTTGCCGCCGTCACGTCATGCCAATCGCGGCTGCGGAAGCCTGCCGCCTCAATCAGGGTACGCATCTCAGCCGGCGTCCGCAGAAAGCTGGCATCTGCGTTGCGCGCCCACATCAGGGGAAAGATGAGCGGTTGCTGCGCTCCCGCCATCGGCTCCTGCAGGGCTAGCAAGCCGCCGCCGCGCAGTACGCGGTGGAAGCCCTTGTATAACTCTTCCTTGGCGGCAATGTTCATGCCGCTATTTTGCGTCCACAACAGGTCAAATATGCCGTCGTCAAATGGCAACTGCAATGCATTGCCGGTCTGGTGTGTCAACCGGTCGTCTAGCCCCAAACGTGTGGTCAGCACTTGTGCCGCTTGCACATAGGATTCCGTTAGATCGATCGAGGTGACGCGACAGCCAAATTGAACTGCCAGCGTGCGTGCTGGCCCCCCTAGGCCACCGCCTACGTCTAACACGCGTGTGTCGGGCTGCAAGCCGGCAAGATGCGCCAGGCGTTCAGTGGCTCCCTTACCGCCAGCATGAAACTGATCCACTGGGGCTAGGTCGTCGATGCTCAGGGCATCGAGGTCTTTGCCCGCTTCCGTTAGGGCATCGAGAATGGCTTGCCCCAATCCTGCACGGCCCCAATAATTGTTGATTGCTTGGGCATCGATCGTGTCATGCATGCATATCTCCATATCCGAGTCGACAATGGTTAGCAAGAGCTCAACCCTGATGCCAGGGTGTGGGGTGGATTTGGGTACCGTTATTTGTCCCCCGCCTCGTTGTGTTGTTGTAATAGATCAACGTATGCCTCTTTGACAAGCTGGGTCTCGGTAATACCGAGCTTTTGCATCAGCTGACGCGCCTCATGCTCTCCCACGCTAGGCGCTTCCGAGTCGCTAAGCACCACTTCTAGCTCTAGGAAATCGCCGAGTGTCTCAACGTCATCAAGGTGGATCCGGGTGCGACCCACCTTATAGAGATGTCGCGTTTTACGGACGATAGAGCGAATGCCATAGCCTGCTTCCAATACCGCCTTAAGCTGGTGCGGTTGGTCGGTATCAACTCGTTCATACATTGATAGCTTCGGACCTATCTGATCGCTGCGTTGATAGAAGATGAGTTGACCATGGGTTGGCGAAAGAAAGCGGAGTTTCAAGCGCCCCTGCGGCACATTGAAGAAAACATCCTCCTGTTTGATCACCTCCGGTGGCGCATCCGCAAGCTGTGCTGCACGGGAGCGCTGCTCTTCGACGTGCGTTAAACGTGCTTTGATCTCAACATTTCTGGGCATCGATTTTTTGCTTAAAATGAAGTAAACGTCTATAGATATTCAGGTTTGCTTTTGGGAAGCAGTCTTAACCTACCCCACCTGGCAGTGCGTGTCCAGCAGCAAGTAGGCAGTTTTTACTCAGCTGACCCTTCCGTTGTGTGCCCAGGGGTTGCGCTCCTGGCCAGCTAGCGCTAGAATGCCTTTTGTTTGTTCCGATACTGATACCGCATAGATAATAGATATAGGAGGATTTGGCATGCCCACAACCCGTCAACCTATCGTGCGCCGCAGTGCGTGGCGGCCGAGTGATTTTTCATCCAAAGATGATTTTTCAGTCACTTTAAATGAGCAACACGTTGTTGCTTTCGATCGCGCTCTGGCCGCAAATCGAGCCGCCACGAGGGAAACGGCATCGATCAGCCGGGAAGACTTCGCTCTTGACGACATCGCCGATGATGTGGCGGCCTGGCGTGACGAGGTCCTCAACGGGCGGGGGTTTGTGCTGTTGCGCGGGTTTCCATTGCAACGCTACACGGAAGACGAGATTGCCACCATCTACTGGGGACTGGGCACCTATGTTGGTCGTGCCGCATCGCAGAGCAATCTGGGTGATTACATCGGGCATGTCATTGATGTTGGTGGTAAAGACCAACGAGAACGGGCTTACCGCAATAGCCGTGAGCTCACCCTGCATACTGACCGGGCGGATGTGCTCGGCATGCTGTGTCTGCAGCGAGCCATGCGTGGCGGATTGAGCGGTTATAGCAGCGCCCATACAATTTATAATGAGATATTGGCCACCCGGCCCGAATTACTTGAACCGTTGTTTGAGGGGTTTCAGTACCATCGTCGCGGTGAGCAATTACCCGGACAACCAGCCGTTACGCCTGACAAGATCCCCGTGCTATCGGAGCAAGACGGGGAGGTCAGTGTGGTGTTCTTGCGTAATTATATTGACATGGGTGCGGCGGAACTCGAGCAGCCGTTAAGCCCGTTGCAGCTTGAAGCCCTCGATCTGTTCGAAGAGGTGGCGGCTCGCGACGATATCAAGTTGACTTTTATGCTGGAGCCGGGTGAGGCGGTTTTTTTCAACAACTGCGTTCTGCTGCATCATCGTACCAGCTTTGAAGACCACCCGGAGCCAGCTCGTAAACGTCATCTGTTGCGGCTGTGGCTGATGTTGGATGGCGTCCGTCCTCTGGCTCCCGCTGTCCATGCCTACAAGGGTACGGCAGGTATTCAGGAACGCGCCGATGGTTCAACCTATTACACCGGTGATGCGGTTGCCGAACCTGTCGACTCGGTGCAGGCGGCCAATTCGGCGCGCTAGGCGCTGTGCATCTGCGACCTTCTCGCGCCACATTTAGACAGTCATTTAGGGTGGGGATTGGTTCAAGGCGCGCCAGATTTTTTCCGACGTCATAGGGGCATCGAAATGGTAATCGCCAAGCTCCGGCAAGGCATCAATGACCGCATTGGCTAGGGCAACCGGGCTGGCCACCGTTGGCAATTCGCCGATGCCTTTGAAACCAAGTGGATTGGTAGGAGAAGGGGTTTGCATGATCGCCATTCGCACGGTGGGGATATCTTTGGCATGCGGTATTGGATAGTCTAAAAACGTTCCGGCTTGGGGCTGCCCCTGCGAACTGTAATGCAAATCCTCACCAAGCGCTTGCCCAAGGCCCTGGGCAATGGCGCCATATATTTGTCCCTCTAAGAGGGTTGGATTCACCACACGCCCACAGTCATGTACCGCTGCATAGCGTATAATGCGCAACTCACCACTGTCGCGGTCGATCTCCACCACCACCACATGCGCACCGAATCCATACGGGTTGTCCGGTAGCGCAAATTCGACGTGAAATTCCAGCCCGCTGTCGCCTTTTCCAGACAGGGATTGTCGGGGTTGGGCGGCGTGCGCAACTTCGGTAAACGGCAACGTTTGGGCCGGATTGCGTTGATTGACCAGCTGTCCGGCCTGAAACGTGATGTCCTGTGGCGCACATTCTAGCAGGCGTGCCGCCACCTGCGCGAGCTCCTGACGTGCTTCCAGTAGCGCCGCATAAACTGCCGAACCGCCTACCGATAGGCCGCGACTGGCAAAGGTGCCCTGGCCCCAGGGCAGCATGTCGGTATCGCCATGCAGAACTTGCACCTGATCCGGCCGCAGGCCAAGTGTATCGGCGGCAATCTGGCTGAAGGTTGTCGCAGTGCCCTGTCCATGCGGGGAGATTTCGGTATACACCGTCACCTCGCCAGTTGGCTCCACCCGTACGCGAGCGTTGCTCTGGCGCATTTCGCCTTTGCCGCCGGACGCTTTGACCACCGTTGCAATACCGATACCGAGCAACGGCTGGTCAGCCCCACGGGTCTGCTGCGTCTGACGCAGCGTTGCATAGTCGGCCAAGGTCAATGCCTGTTCAAAAGCTTTTGCATAGTCACCAGAGTCATAGTGCAATCCGGTGGCCGTCGTATAAGGGAAGGCATCCGTTGGCACAAAATTACGACGACGGACCTCGGCTGCATCCAGGTTCAGCTCATCTGCGATGCGGTCGATGGTACGCTCCATAAAGTAGGCTGCTTCAGGTCCCCCAGCCCCCCGGTAGGGGCCGGTGGATGGTTTATTGGTCAGAATGCCGAGGCATTCCACTGCCATATTCTCAATCGCGTAAGGTCCGGCTACCCGTTGCGCCGCATTGCCCGGCGGGCCGGGCGTCGCATTGAGAAAGTAAGCGCCAAGATCGGCAAGGAGACGGAAGCGCATGCCTAGAATGGTGCCGTCACGCTTAACGGCGGCTTGCACATCGCCGCAATAGCCACGCCCATGGTAGGCCAGCATATTTTCCCGCCGTGTTTCAATCCACTTGATCGGCCGTTCGAGTGTTATGGCGAGATAACTGCACGCTGCTTCCTCCGGCCAGATTTCGACTTTTTGGCCGAAGCCGCCACCCACATCGGGGGCGATAACGCGCAGTTTCTGTGGTGGGTCGACGAACATTTGCAATAAAAGGCGCTGCACTTTGTGGGGCACCTGAGTAGACGTCCACAAGGTCAAGTGTTGCTCCGCACGGTCGTACTGGGCAATCACCCCCCGACATTCCATGGGCGCCGCCGATAGGCGTGGCGCCTCATAGCGCGCCTCAATCACACAATCGGCCTGCGCAAAAGCCGCTTCCACATCGCCCCGGCCTAACTGTATCCGCATGGCCACGTTGGAGCCAAATGTTTCGTGCAGCAAGGGTTGGTCTTGCGCTGCCTGCCGTAAATCGACAACCGGCGGCAGCGGCTCGTAGGCCACCACGATGTCGTCTAGAGCATCATGCGCGATGTAGCGATCTTGCGCGACCACCAGCGCTATTGGTTGCCCGACGTAGCACACTTTATGTCGCGCCAAGATGGGGTGGGCGGGCACCTCAGTACCTTCCAGTTCAGGTGCGTAGCGGTGCGGGATGTCTCGCATGGCGCCTGCTAAAGCGTCGCCCGTCAGCACGCTGACCACGCCCGGGCGGTTTAGCGCCACCGCTACGTCAATTGACTGAAGACGCGCATGTGCATGGGGGCTACGTAAGACGGCTGCATGCAACATGTCCGGCACCTGCATGTCATCTACGAAGCATCCCTGCCCTTGCAAGAGCTTCGGGTCTTCGAAGCGCTTGAGTGATTGGCCGATGTAGGTCATACGCCTCTCCTTGTTTTTTCCCCACTTGATGAGATCGTATCCCACCCCGTATCACGCATGCGTGGCGCAGATGTGAGAGTGGGATGTATGTTAACACATGTCGCGGCATTTGTTGAGGTGGAGATGAAAAGATCATACCGAATACCCAAGACTGGCAGGCAACCTGTCCGCACAAGGCCATTTTTCAGGCAACCACCAGGCAATCACCAGGAACACTACAAGCTTCTCAGGCTTGAAAGGGGTATATTGGGTACCCAGGCGACCTTTATAGTGGCAATCTGCCCACCACTGGCGTATGCTAGGCCAACCTGGCGTCCCAGTGCGTACCGCGTATTCCATAAGCTTAGGAGGGTATCGGTGCCCCCAACCGATTGCCCCTGTGGCGTGTGCAGGTAAGGTGGTGGCGGCTTGTCCGGGTCGGCATTGTCCTCTGCCTGCTCCTGCTGTTGGGCTGTGAGCCGCAAGGCGACATCAAGGGTGACCTGACGCCGCCCGACACCGCAGGTCCACAGGTAGAGTGGCAGGCAGTCTCAAACCTGGTGCAACTCTACCGTCAGGGCCGGCTTCATCATAACGTAGTAAATCAAGGCAATAGGGTCTCGGCATGTTCGTCAAGATACAACGATAAACGGGACCAATGCTCCGGATGGCGAAGTCCGATAAATACAATATCGTAGTCGGACGTTGGTCGTTCGCCACCACGAGCGCGCGAGCTAAACAGGATAATACGCTGGGGATCGACGCGACCAATGGCGGTGTCAATGTCCTGACGCAGAAAGCGGGGGTAGTGGTTGCGACAGCGTTTGAGGCGCAACGGATGACCTGTCGATGATCCACGTTGTGTTTGGCAAGGAAAAGGATGTGTTTGAGGAGGCAAGATGGAAGCTGCTAACATCCCTGCGGTCTATCAGAAGTTAGGTATCACCCCGGTCATCCATGGGGCCGGCACCACCACACGGTACGGTGGTTCCCTCATGCGCCGCGAAACCATCGAGGCGATGCGGGAGGCGTCGCAAGCCTATGTCAATATCGATGAACTCAATCAGGCGGCGGGGGAAACGCTTGCCCGCATACTGGGGGCAGAGGCGGCATTGGTGACGGCTGGAGCGGCATCTGGCCTAGTCTTACAAGCTGCTGCTAGTATGGCCGGTGACGATCTCTCTCGCATTGCCCAGTTACCGGATACCACCGGTATGCGTAACGAACTGATCATTCAACGTGCGCACCGCTTCCAATACGACCAGATGTTTCGGGTGGCGGGCGGCGTATTTGTCGAGATCGGCCTCGGCCGCACCACCTCGCCGCTCGAATTAGAAGATGCGATCAATGAAAACACGGCGGCGGTAATCTACCTCTACTCGCCCTTCACCAGCCCGCCGGGTATACTGCCCTTTGAAACCATCTGTGAGATTGCCCATCGGCATCAGGTGCCGGTGATGGTGGATGCCGCTTCGATGTTGCCGCCGCGTGACAACCTAACCAAACATTTACGTTTAGGGGCGGACCTGGTAAACTTTAGCGGCGGCAAAGGCATTCGTGGGCCGCAAAGCACTGGCATCCTGGCTGGCCGTAAAGACCTGATTCGTGCTGCGGCGCTGAGCGCTAGCCCAAATAACGGGGTTGGGCGTCCCTCAAAGACCTCAAAGGAAGAAATTGTTGGCCTGGTCACCGCCTTGGAACTTTTCCTAGCCGAAGACGAAGACGCTGAAATGAACCGTTACCTGGAGGTCTCGACGCACATTGTGGACGCTATGCGGGATGTGCCGGGGGTGCGTGCGGTGGTTGAGCATGATGCGCAAAATCGCATTATTCCGCATGCCGTCATCTACTTCGAGCCATCATGGGATGGCCCCTCCGGTCAGGTGATTCGAGAAGCGCTGGAAGCCGGAACGCCTCATATTTACGTCAAACAGGGCCTGCGTCAGGGCGGCTATTTCGACGAAATCGCCGTTGATCCGATCAACCTTAAACCTGGAGACGAGAACATCGTTGCCGGACGCCTACGCGAGGAGCTGACGCGGTGATAGGAACGTCTGGCGAACAACGCCTAGAGAAAGTGGGGCATTACTTCTTTGGCAAACAGTCGCATGGAACGCATCACTTTTTGTTGCTCTAGACCGCCAAAAGCAAAATTACAGATAAAGTAATCAATACCTTCCTTCTGAAGCGCTTTGATTTGTTCCACACAGGACTGCGGCGTGCCGATAATCGCCCGGCGTTCAAACAGCTCATCGTAGCTTGTCGGTAGCTCGGTGCGCGTATGGCGCCAGTCCGCCATGCGATGATAGACCTCGCTGCTCTCGCTGAATGTACGCCGCCATTGGATCATATCAAGCGTCCACTCAAGACTGGCTTGGGTATCTTGGCGCGCCTGTGCTTCGCTCTCGGCAACATAGAAATAGCGCGAAAAGGGGATGCTCGACATCGGGACGTTGTGTCCGGCCGCCGCCGACATTTGGACAAATTTGTGGCACAGCGTCACTGCATCAGAGGTGTCCAGGACGACGCCGATAATTAGTGGATGACCGGTCGAGACGACAAACTCCAGAGTGGCCTGGGTGAGGGTGGCGGCTATAAATATGGGCGGATGCGGCTTCTGAATGGGCGATGGGACCAGATTGGCACGGTTGACTTTGAAATATTGGCCCTCATGCGTAAGATCAGGTGTCGTCCACAGCGCCTGTATCAGCCGGATAGCTTCCTGAAAACGCCCCTGACTTTCGTCGCCGGCAACATTATAACCGTAATATTCGTAGTTGGCACTGCCACGGCCAAAGCCGACATCAACGCGCCCATTGCTCACCAGATCGAGCGTGGCGAGATCCTCCGCCAGGCGAGTCGGCTGATGCAGCGGGGGAACAAGGATGGCCGTCCCGACTCGAAACGTCTGCGTGTGAGCGGCAATATGGCTTAGAATAATCAGCGACGAAGCGCCAAGACCGTAACGGGAAAAATGATGTTCAGCATACCATCCACCGACGAAACCGAGTTCCTCGCCAAGTTGTGCTTGCTCGGTGGTTTGGTCGATGACCTGCTTTTGCTCGATACCTTCCGGCCAGGGGATATGCGAAAATAAACCAAACTTCATACCGACGTTCTCCTACACTAGTGCTGCGCACCGCAGTTGCCCTGCCAGTTTGGCAGGGGGAATTGTCTTGTTTTCAAAAGTGTCTCGATTAACGAGTATCCTAGCACAATCCGGGGCATATTTCTCCTGGGCATGGAATCAACCCCAGTAGTCGTGCCGATTGTGGCTTGTACTGGCTCTGCCATACACACGTTCCTTGCATTGCATTTAAGACTTTTTGTTCGCCACCTGCATCAGGACTGCCGCACTGGCTTCCAATTCTTGTCTAACGTCATGGCGTACCGCCTGGTCGCGGACCGCTTGCGCGCTTTGCGTTAACCTGGCGCGATCTGTCCACTGCAGTAACGCCCAAAATAGAGCCTCATGGTCTTCTGTGGCCTCGATCACGGCGCCGTGCACATCGTGTTCGATCACCTCACAGCCGCCATTCGTAGCGGTCGTGATCACTGGCATCCCACTGGCAAGCGCCTCAAGCGTGGAATTAGCGAAGGGATCATATCGAGTGGGTAGTACATAGAGGTCGGCAGCGCCGTAGCAGATCTCCGGATCCCGACGACCGCCAAGGAAACAAGCATAAGGGGCGAGTCCCAGGCGCTTGGCCTGGGACTTCCATCGCGCCAAGCGGGAATCATAACCTACCACCAACAGGCGGGTCTCGGGACGTTGACGGAGGAGAGCAGGAAAAACCTTGAGTAGCCGGTCAAGACCCTTACGGCGATACCCAGTGCCGAGGAATAGCAGCACCGTGTGGTCAGCATGAAAACCACACGCCCGACGTAACGTCACACCAGAGCCGTTACGGTGGCGAGGGTGAAAGCGTGTCAGATCGACGCCGTTATGGATAACGGTAATCTTGTCGGCAGGGATGTTGTAGCGCTCCATCACATCGCGTTTGACCATCTCTGAGTTGGTTATAACCCGGCCATAGGCTTGCGCGGCAAGAGCCCGCGCCTCGATCGCCAGGATAAGACGAGATTCGGCCAACCTGGCCCCGATAGCTTGCCTGATTGACCACGGTGAGGCCTGCTGGACGAGGTCGATCCAGGTCTGGTAGCACCCCCCGCCCATCCTGATGACGTCGTGTGTCCAGGTCTTGCCAAGACCAAAGACCATATCATAACGGGCGCCAATCACATGGCGTTCGACAGCCTTAGCAAAAGCCCACCGGCGGTGCGTTCTGCCAAGTGCGACGTTATGCAAAAGCTCAAAGCGGCAGGCCGGATGGGGGTGTTTCTCGTGGCGCCGGCACACGATCGTAACCTCGTGCCCTAAATCAGCAAGGTAGGTCGCGAGATGATTAAGGTAGCGCTCTGTCCCACCTGTAGCAGCGTGTCGCATATGTACGAGAGCGATCTTCATGCAAGGCTCCTGGCGACCGTTGCTTCACGACTTTTCAAGTACGACCCAGAGGGTGTGCGCATACCTGTTGAGATAATGGTTTTGTGACGGGTATAAAAGCCGCCGCAGGGCTCTAATGAGCACAGGTCTAGGTTTTTCCGTCACATGGGCGGTAGAGAGTGATATCGGATATCGATGTAACTGCTGCTGGACAAATTCCATCGCTTCTGAGAAATTAAAAAACCACTTGTGGCGGTCTGCTGGCGCGTCTGCCGGAAGACCGTAGTGCTCAAAAGAGCCTCGGCCCCTTTGAATGGGTTGCCTAGCATTCGCCCAATTGTTCGGGAAGGAAATGATCACGTATCTTTTTGTGACTCGGATTAACTGCCCAAAAACAGTGTGTAGATTATCAAGGTGCTCTAGCGTATCCGTGCAGATCACACAGTCGAACGATGCATCGGCAAACGGTAGACAATTGATACGTTGCAGATCGAGTTGCACGTCGGGTGCGCCCGAAATATCCACCCCGATATAGTGGATGCCAGTAAGCAGTTGTTTTAACAGAGCCTTGTCACAGCCGACGTCGAGTACGCTGCCCTTCAATAGAGGCTGGAATTGATCGGCAATATAGTGGGTTCTTCTTGCCCGGCTGTGGAAATGTATGTATTCGACCCTCAAACGGCGCTCTTTCCTCCCTCAATTATGTTGCTCCATGTATCCTAGGCACGCTGGTCTGTGTTGTCCTCTTGTAGCGCGAGGTCGCCTGCTAAACGCTTATGATTTGGCCATTGTTGTAGCTTTGGCACCCATGGCGAGCAGGCCTGGACGGCCTTGAAGACCGTTTCCGGTGTGAGCGTCCGCAGGCAGGCCGTATTCAATGGCGGACCGCAAGACCTCTTTCCACAAGGCTGGCAAGGCAGCTCCAGCGCTACTGTACGATGCTGCGGCTCAGGGGGGCTCCAGCCGTTGGTTCCGGTCGCCCCATGAATGGTCAGGGTTGGGGTATGCTGACTCACGGCGATATGCAGAGGCGCCGAATTGCATCCGACAAAAAGATCCGCACGCGCCAGCAGCGCCGCCACATGCGTGAGTTTCCAGGCAGGGTTGAGCAATGGGCCGCTATGCGTCGCAGTCGCAATTGCCTGTACCTTTTCTTTTTCTCCTGGTCCCCACAACAGGCAGACGCGGGCATTTAATCGTTCACTAAGCAAATCAGTAAGGCAGGCAACATGTTCTCCTGGCCACTCACGGGTGGAGACATAACTTGTCGGATCCATACAGACCAGCAGATCGTCAGGCTTGACCCCATTGGTGCTGAGAAATCGTTCGACCGTTTCCTGCTCTTGTTGCGTGTAGGTCATATGCAGTGACGTGTCAGTTGCCTGAATGCCGAGCGGTTTGAGCAAGCTGAGGCGTTTGGCAACTGTGTAGGCTTGCACCTCAGGGTGATGATTGACCAGGATGGAGTAGCAGAGCGAACGTGGAAAGCGAGAAAAAGCCAGGCGGTGCCGAGCGCCGCTGATGCGAGTTAGTAGAGCGCTGCGAGAGTTTCCCATCAGATCAATTACGAGGTCAAAACAGCGCCGCCGTACCTGACGGAGAAACTGAAATTCCTGATACCAGGTGACAGGCCGAGGGTGAAGTACAATTTCATCGATATCGGGGTTTCCACGCAGTACCTCGGCCGGTGTTGATTCCGTGCAGAATGCAATGTGGCTATTCGGATAGTGGCGGCGTAAGGCCCGTGTAATCGGTGTATCCAAGAGGACATCGCCGATCATCCGGTAGCGTATGACCAGAATACGCGTCGCATGAACTTTTACAGACGTCGTCATATGAATACACTTTCTGTCCTTTAAGAGGCGTCGGTCGCCATTAAGGTCTGGAGCAGTTGCTGCGGCGATGTGTTATCCGGCGTGAACCGCACGCCAATGCGAAGCACATAAACCGGCATTGGCGCTTGCCAATCCGGATCCAGCCGCACCGCGTCTTTTTCGGTTGTGATTAGACAGTCTGCACGGTGCTGGTGAGCCAGTTTTACAATAGCATGCCAGTCTTTCGTTGTATAGGGGTGATGATCGGGAAATACGGCTACGGCTACGACGTTGCAGCCAAGTTGATGTAACGTTGTGCTAAGTGCTTGCGGATTACCGATTGCCGAAAAAGCGATCACACGGTGGCCACGTAGGCGGGGAGGGGCTTTGCAATGGTCGGCTTTGGCCTGCTGCAACCCTTCTACAGAAGTGGTCATGGTATAAATGGATTGCGTATCATGCCAGCGTCGTATGCGGCGTTGTAGTACGTCCAGGGAGGCCGATGGGTTTTCTGCGCGGGTAACGATAATAGCGTCGGCTCTTCGCATAGCCCGCAGTGGTTCTCGGAGTGTGCCGCGTGGAAAGAGAGCGCCATGGCCAAATGGATTACTGGCGTCAATCAACACAAGGTCTAGGTCGCGGTGTAAGGCATAGTACTGGAACCCGTCATCGAGAATGACCACCTGTGAACCAAACTGATGATAGGCATAAAGGCCACTACGATAGCGGTCCTTACCTGTAAGGATGGGAACACCAGATAAACGTTGCGCCAATAGATAGGCTTCGTCACCAGCGTTTCGCCAGTCAACGGTGGGCCCCTGGCCGGTTGACACCAATTGTATAGGCCCCTCATGACGCGCCCCGTACCCGCGGCTTAGCACTGCTACCCTCCAGCCGTGCTGATGAAACCAGCGCGCCATCCAGATCGTCAGCTGGGTTTTTCCGGTGCCGCCAAGGGTTAGATTTCCGATGCTGATCACCTTGCAGGGTAACCGTTTGGGATGTTGTAGACCGTATGTATAACTGGCGTGGCGGCCTGCGCTAGCTGCGCCATAGAGGTAGGATGCGATCCACAACGGAGCTAGCGCCAGGGAGAGCCACGGCGATGGGTTGGCATGACCGCTCATGTAGGCATACAACGCGTGGCGCCATGGTGAAGGACCCATCTGGATGGTTTGCATGCCATCTCCCATTATTAGGATGATCACAGGTGCCGGTGAACGGCAAGAGTTTAGATTATCAGAGCGCTCGCTTTTTTTGTTTAAGCATCTCGGTTAGCGCCTGTGTGGTGCGATGCAGGGCGCCTTGATTGGCAGCTAAAGCGCGCAATGCTTGGTTGCCCATGCTGCGTCCTTCCTCCGGGTGGGTCAGAAGGTGGTCGATAGATCGACATAAGTCGGCTTCGTTTTGTACCTGGATGGCGCCACCGGCCTCACACAACATCACGGCGAGATCAGGAAAATGCTGCATATAGGGACCAAAAACCACAGGTTTGGCATAGACGGCCGGCTCGAGAAGGTTGTGTCCACCAACCGGGATCAAACTGCCACCAACGAAGGCAACCGTGCATAGGCTGTATAAGGTTGCTAGCTCGCCTAACGTATCGAGGATTAAGACGGTGGATGCTTCTAGCTCTTGTTCGTGTTGGGAGGCATATTGCGAGCGGCGAAGAGCGCGATAGCCAGATGCTTGTACGTGACGTACGACCGTCGTCGTGCGTTCCAGATGTCGAGGCGCCAACACTAAGCGTATCTCCGGATGTTGGCCTTGCAGCTGGCGGTATACGTTCAGAAGCGTTGTTTCCTCACCTTCGTGAGTACTGCCTGCAACCCAGATGAGATTTTTATGCAGCAGTGGCGCCAACGTATGCGGCTTGGCGGGTTGCGTGGCAGCCAGCAAGGCACGATCAATATTGGTATTCCCCGTTACGTGTACACGCTCCGATGGCGCTCCAAGGCGCAGAAAGCGATCGGCGCTGTCCTCCGATTGAGCGAGTATCAACGATACATGAGAGAGTACGCGCCGCATAAAGGGTCGTCCCCACCGGTAACGGGCGAACGCCCGTGGGGAAAGACGACCATTGACCACTGCAATCGGCACGCGATGTTGCGATACGGCCCGAAACAGGTGTGGCCAGAGTTCGGTTTCCTGAACAATTAAGGCCTGTGGCTGTAAACGTTGTACAAGACGGTACATTACCCAAGGAAGATCTAAAGGCAGTAGAAAGACAGCTACGGCGTCAGGAAACGCACGTTGCGCGGTTGTCTTACCGGCCGGGGTGAAGGTCGAAATGGCGACTGGCAAGTGCGGAAAGCGCTGCCCTAGACCGGTAATAACTGGCTGTAAGCTTTGTACTTCGCCCACCGAGGCGGCATGAAACCATAGACAGCGCTGCGTGGCGTTAAGCGTCATATGCCTAGCCGAGCCATAACCGAAACGCTCGTGCAAGTTGCGGTGATAACCTGCCCCGCGTAGGTCGCGCCACAGTAAGCGAGGTAGCATCGCCAAGCCTGCTAGAGCAAATAGTAGGGTATACAACGGGTACATGTAAAGATGCTATCCCGGTGGTAAAAAAAACCTGTCGGCAATTTTAGTTATACGCCGTAAGCTGGTTTCGATTTCTCTTTGCTTATCTTGAAAGATCGCAGCGGATGCCGTTGCTGGTACATAAATAGGTTCTCCGTAAACCACGACGATCCGGCTGAAGGGCAAAGGGATGATAAATCGGTCCCAGCTTTGCAACACACGTTTCCATTTGGCGTTATAGACCGCTGGAAGAATCGGCGTGCCGGTCTTTTGCGCTGCACTTACGACGCCGGCCTTTACATGGTAGCGTGGGCCTCGTGGGCCATCTGGGGTAAAGGCGCCATAGTAGCCTTGCTGGATGCGTTTTATCATTTGTAAGAGGGCCTGAGTTCCGCCTCGGCTGCTTGACCCTCGAGTCGCATGTATCCCGAAGCGGGCCAGAACCTGGCTAATGAGTTCGCCATCCTTACTTTGACTGACCAGCACAGCGCCCTTTATATGTCGGTAGAGATAGATAAAATACAGCAACCGTCCGTGCCAAATTGCCAGTAGGGGGCGCTGGGCGCTGTCCTGCACGGTGCCTTCGAAATGGCGCTGTATATAGATAGGTCGTAAGGTTAGGAAAAGTCCTTGCAGTAACCAATATGCCAGCCAGGCGATAAGGGTGGTGGATAGGTGCGTATATTTTGCCTTTACTGTCATGATCCCGTCTCCGGGGAGAGGGGCGCGGAAGATGGGGAGGGTGTCTTCTGATAGATATACTGCCGTACACAAGCTGCCGCGCGCTGTGTGCTACCACCTGTGCCTAAAACGCACCGTACGGTGCGAAGATTGGTACGGATAAGCTGTGCAAGCTCTGGGTTCTCTAAACTTTCCAGGGCGAACGCCGCAATGTTTTGCGGCTGCGCCTGATGTTGGAGCAACTCAGGAACAAGTTGTCGTCCCGCTACGATGTTGACCAAACCAATATAAGGAATTTGGATGAGGCGTTTGGCGAACCATGCGGTGACCGGATGGGCTTTGTAGACGACGACCATGGGGGTACCGATAAAACCCGCCTCGAGGGTTGCCGTGCCTGATGCGATAATGGCGAAGTCTGCCGCGCACAGCGCCGTGATGCTATGGCCTTGGAGAACCTTTATGTCGAGCGCAAAAGACTGCACCACGCGCTGGACGTCCTGCAACGGCACCGTTACAGCAACGGGTAAAACGCCTTGGATTTGTGGCATCTGTTGTTTAATACCTTGGAACGCTTGCAGCATCAGAGGGAGCAGACGGTTTACTTCATGTCGTCGGCTACCAGGTAATAAGGCGACCGTCGGGCGGTGTGGCGTAAGTCCGAGTACTGCCGTCGCCTGTTGTGACGAGGGGCATTGGCTTAGTCGATCAATTATAGGATGCCCTACATATTCGGCATCTACACCGGCTGCTGTGTAGAATGATGTTTCAAACGGGAACAAGGTCAACATTTTATCAACTCGCCGGGCAATTTTTTTGACTCGTCCTTGACGCCAAGCCCAGATCTGTGGGCTTATGTAGTAGACCACATGGAGTCCCGCTGTTTTCAGTTGTCGCGCCAGGGGTAGATTAAAGACAGGGGCGTCGATCAAAACCGCGATTTGGGTGTGACGACGTCGAGCTTGTTGACGCAGATGCCGCATCATACGCCAGCCTTGCGGCAGTTTCATACAGACTTCCGTAATCCCTACTGCACTTAGGGCTTGGATGTCAAACAGCGTTTCCATACCTGCCGCGCGCATATGAGCACCCCCAATGCCATAGGTGTGCAAGTGCGGGTCTTTCGCAAGTAGCACTTGCAGTAAATCTCCTCCACATTGGTCGCCTGATGCCTCGCCTGCTACGATGAGTAGGGAGTTGGCTTGGTCTGGAGATGGAGCACGTTGTAATTTCACTAGCTCTCTTTGCCTCGCTTGGTTGGATGTAGAGACATTGCGGGTACACCCAGTAAGATCGTGCGGTGTGCATTGGCGGCGGCGACGAGCTGCGGCCGATGCAACATCAGTGTTGTTCCTGCTTCAACTGCGAGCACGGCGGCGCCTGTGTCAATTAGCCCCTGCAAGGTCTTAGGCCCAACTGTCGGAATATCAAAACGCCTATCTTGGTAGGGACGACTGGCTTTGACCACAATGGCGCCGCGCCCGCCAAGCTGACAGCCTCGTTGGATTGTGGCATCAGTTCCTTCACCTGCTTCAACTGCGAGCACCGTTTGACGACGTACGACAACCGTTTGTCCAATATCCATTGATGCGAGTTTTTTGGCCTGTGCGAAGCCGAATCGAATATCTTCCCATTGCCGTTTGGTCGGTTGTCTCGATCCTAGAATACCCGGTGGCGTGATGAGATGGCCAAGAAGTCGAGTTTGTTCAACGACCTCAAGACCTTCGCGGGCAAATTCATCAATGAGGGCATGCAACAACGTCACATCCTGGTAATTCGGCACACGGCGGAGTAAGCGTATAGCGCGTCGGTCCAAGCGAGCTATGCCAAATAGTAAACGCTTAGGGATTTTGCCGATAATCACGACTTGTCGGACGGTATGTTGTTGAAGGGTGCGGATGATTTTATTGAGTTGTCCTGGGCCATATTGGGCCAGGATCGGACAATATGGCGTAAGGCGATTGGCGATTTCAGTGGACAGCGCGACAGTGGGTAGGTTGTGCCCAGCTTGGTAGGTTTGCTGGACAATAAGTTCAGGTAGGTCCCCGGCGCCGGCAATCAGGCCTAGTCGTTGCACCACAAACTCCGTTCAGAGTAGGCCGTCTTTTTCAATCATCTCAAGGATTTGCAAGGCGACCTGCAAAGAACGCAACTCTCCATTGACGGATACCGCCCGCCCGGCGCCATTTGTCGCACAGTCTATTAGATGTTTGATCTCAAGCTTGAGAGGGTTGTCTTTGTGGACAAAGATGCGTTCAATTAACGATTCTTGCCGATACTGAAGTTCGCCGCGTGTAACGATATGTTCAGAGGATGCTTGCCGATGAACACGGATGTCCTGATCGGTGTAATCGAGAAAGATGTAGGCGTCGCGTTGTGTGATAGCCATGGTACGTATTTTGATTTCTGTTGCACGCGAGGCGATGATATTGGCGATACAACCATTGAGGAAACAGATTTGGACATTGGCGAGATCTTCGCGATCTGAATAAATCGACTTTCCTAGGACGAGGATCTGGCGGACAGGAGAGTCGACTAAATTTAGGATGATATCGATATCATGAATCATCACATCAAGGATGACCCCGTCTTCTTTGACACGAGGGACAAAAGGACCTAGCCGGCGACTTTCGATCAGCCACGGATCGTGGACGATTTTCTTTAACTCCTGAATGGCGCCATTGAAGCGTTCGACGTGCCCAATATGCAAGATGGCATTGTTGGCTGCTGCTAGACGGAAGAGTTCACGGGCTTCTGTCATCGTATGGGCGATAGGTTTTTCCAGCAGCACATGCACGCCTGCTTTGAGAAAATCACGGGCAACTGTGTAATGCAGGGATGTCGGTACGGCAATGCTGACGATATTGACACGGCCAATAAGGTGGTGATAGTCATCATAAGCTTGAGTATTGTATTGTAGTGCGAGTTCTTGCACACGGCTTTGATCTTTGTCCGCGATACCTACCAATTCTACATTTTCTATACTAGAGAGTCCGCTGTATACCCCAACGTGGTATCGCCCCATCTGCCCAACACCCACTACGCCAACTTTAACTTTCTGCATCGTCATCCTTACTTTCCGTTGGACGTAAACGGATGGGAAGGCGCTTCCGTTTCGCTTTGTCAAGAAAGCAAAAACGAGAGACTTTTATCAATTAGAAAAGGGAGCGTTGCTGTTGCTAAGAGCAGATGCCTCGTTTTGAACGCTCGATGAAACGAACCAAGTGCAAGACCGGCGCACTGAGGTCCGATTGGCGCTGTATTGTAGCAAGGGCTTGGCTCACGTTCAAGTCGGAGCGATATAAAGTGCGATAGGCGGTTTTAAGCTGGCGGCGCAGCTCGGGGCAGAAGTTGGAACGTCGAAGTCCTACGGCATTTAAGCCACGTACTCTAGCGGGGTTGCCTACCGCAACCATATAGGGTGGTACATCCTGATTGAGACGCGAGCTGCCCCCCACCATGCTGTAGGCACCGATATGCACAAATTGATGCACACCGGTCACACCGCCGATCATGGCGCCCTCCTCAACTTCAACATGTCCCGCCAGTGCCGTGAGGCTCGCAACCACAACATGATTGGCAAGGGAGCAGTCATGGGCGACGTGGGCTTGGGCCATGACTAAGGTCTGGGAGCCGATTTGCGTACAGCCGTCCGGCAATGCGCTTCGATGAATAACAGCGAGTTCTCGGATATCGTTATCGTCGCCAATGTTGAGATAACTTGGAAAGCCATTGTAATCCCGGTGTTGTGGTGCGCCACCGAGCACCGCACTGGCGCCGATCCGGCAGCGGGCGCCGATATTCGTCCAGCGCTCGATAACAACATGGGGGCCAACCACGGTGTCTGGCCCGATGTTCACTTCAGCACCAATGATAGCATAGGCGCCAATGCTTACACCGTCCGCTAGTTGGGCTGTTGGATCAATGACCGCCGTTGGGTCAATGCGTACTGTCACCTTTATGATCCTTGCGAGGAATGATCAGCTAGAAAGACTTGCAAATCGGCCTCCGCTGCGAGCGTATCCTCGACGTAGGCGCGACCACGCAAACGCCAGATTGGGCCACGTCGCCGTGTAATTTCCAGGCGCATGCGCAGTTGATCCCCGGGCACCACTTGACGCCGAAATTTACCCCGATCAATACCCGTTAAGAACGGCATTCTATCCTGCCGTACGTCATCTGAATAGTACAGTAGGACGCCCCCTACCTGAGCCATCGCCTCGATTACCAAAACCCCAGGCATGACACGATAGGTTGGGAAATGGCCTTGGAAAAACGGTTCGTTAAGGGTAACGTTTTTGAGCCCAATGGCGTATTCGTTTTGAACGACTTCCAGCACGCGGTCCACGAGTAGGAATGGATAACGGTGCGGAAGCAGAGCTAGAATTTCCTCTGGTCCTAGTGAAATCACGCGATGTTCTCCCGGCTCTCAAGTTGCGCCAGACGTTGCTGTAACTGTTTGACTTGTCGAAACAATTCTCCTAGCCTCAAGGTGTAGAAGTGTGTCCTTTTAAAGGCTTGGCTTGAGACCGCAGGGGAGCCAATTACTGTGGCGCCGGGTTCAACAGTGGAAGAAATGCCGGATTGACCGGCGATGGCAGCACCGTCTCCAATGGTGGCATGATCGGCAATGCCTACTTGACCGCCCATCCGCACATGACTACCGACGCGGGAGCTACCGCCTAGACCAACTTGCCCTGCAAGGACAGTGTGGGAGCCGATGACGGTGTTGTGCCCCACCTGGATCAGATTATCAAGTTTTGTCCCGGTCTGGATAGTGGTGTCACCCAAGGTTGCCCGATCGATACAGGTATTGGCCCCAATCTCAACATGATCGTCGATGATCACACGGCCAACCTGTGGGATTTTACGGTAGGATCCGTCTGCTTGGGGGTAGAAACCGAAACCATCGGCTCCAATCACTGCTCCACTGTGAATGATCACCCCTTCTCCAAGCGAAACATCAGGATAGATGCTGACATTAGCATAGAGGACAGAGGCATGACCAATGTGGCATGATTCGCCAATGTAGGAGCCTGGATAGATGGTCACATCGTTACCAATCTGAACGCCTTGTCCGATGACGACATAGGGTCCGATGTTAACGCGTTCGCCAAATACGACGTCGTCTCCGAGTACGGCTCTAGGGTCGACCTGCCATTGGGGATGTTGGGTAGGGAAGAAATGATCTAATAGGGTGGCGAATGCCACGTATGGGTCTAGCACTCGAATAGCCGGCCGATCCACTGCCGAGTCCATATCGATGAGAACGGCTGTAGCCTCTGAACTAGCCAATTGGTTAACGTATTTACGTTCAGCAATGAACGTCAAATCGCCTTCCTGAGCACGTTCAAGCGATGTGATACCGGAAATGACGGTTTGACCATCGCCAGGGGTCATGATGCCCTTAAGGAAGCGAGCCAATTCGGCGAGTGTCACGCGCATGAGGCGAGTGTTCCTTATTATTTTGACGC